>CAIKQM010000562.1 GCA_903829565.1 uncultured Planctomycetota bacterium | reverse complement strand
CGCGAAGCCAAAGCAAAGTTCTCCGCGATCGTCATCTCCGGTGCGGTGCCACCGAGCGGGTTTTGGAACACGCGACCGACGAGAGCAGCGCGTTGGTGTTCGGGCCAATGTGTGGCATCGGCGCCACCGATCTCAATCGAGCCTTCGTCACAACGAAAGGCTCCGGCAATCGCACTCAACAGAGTGGACTTGCCCGAACCATTGCTGCCAATCACCGTCACGAACTCGGCGTCGGCCACAGACAGCGACACGCCATCCAAGGCCCGCACCTCGGTAGGTGCGCCCGCGTGGAAGGTCTTGCGCACCTTGCGCAGCACCAGCATCACGCACCTCCTGGTTTGGACGACGAGCGTTGCTCGGAGGTGCGTCGCCAGTTGCGCAACCAGCGCGGCGCCACCAAGGCCAACAGCACAAACGTCGCCGTGACCAACTTGAGATCGTTGGGGTTCAAGCCCCAGCGCAAGGCCATCGCCACCAACAGGCGGAAGAGCACCGAGCCCATGACAGCGCCGATCAACAACACACCGAGACCCGCGCTACCGACAAGGGCCTCGCCGATGATCACGCTAGCCAAGCCCCACACGACCATGCCGATGCCCATCTGCACATCGGCAAAGCCGTGGTACTGGGCCAGCAATGCGCCCGCCGTCGCCGCCAAGCCGTTGGCTAGCGCGAGGCCGAGAATGATCTGTGAGTCCACATTGACACCCAACGCGCGCATCATGGCCGCGTTGTTGCCACAGGCGCGCAAGGCTGTACCGCGCCGTGTACGCAAGAACCACAACAGCACCGCGGTAGCTCCGGCAGCGACGACAAACAAACCTGACAACACGGAGAGATCGCGGGCCGGTACAGACCAGCCCCACAGCTCGACATCTCCTGTGCCATAGACCGGCGCGAACCAATCCGCGAGTTGCTCGGGCACACCGCGCACACCCAAGAGCGGGATGTTGCTCTTGCCCATCATGTGCAGGTTGATCGAGTACAACGCGGTCATGACCAAGATGCCGCTCAACAACCCGTTGATGGCCAAGCGCGTGTGCAGCAAGCCGGTCACAGCCCCCGCCACGCATCCGGCTAAGAATCCAGCTGCTGTGGCGAGCAAGGGATTCCAGCCCATCACCACCAGCTGTGCGGAGACGGCAGCTCCCATGGTGATCGACCCATCCGGCGTGATGTCCGGAAAGTCCAACACACGGAAGGCGATGTACACGCCCAGTGCCAGCAGTGCGAGAGCAAAGCCGATCGTCAACGCGCCGATGAGCAAGGTCACGTGCGCACCTCGCTGCGTGCAAGCCACACGGTTCCGCGCAGCAACTCGGTCTCGCCTACGCCCTCTGGGCCGCGGTCATCCGCCACGAGATGCAGCAGCGCTTGCGGTTGCGCAGCGTTGAGT
Organism: uncultured Planctomycetota bacterium; assembly: GCA_903829565.1. Taxonomy (GTDB): domain Bacteria; phylum Planctomycetota; class UBA1135; order UBA1135; genus SXXH01. Next base: position 13,743 of record CAIKQM010000562.1, on the reverse strand, counting down.
TGTTCCTCCAGCGCGGCCCGCAGCGAGCTGTGCTGACGCGGCAGAGGGCGATAGGGGAACAGCAAGGCATGCACATGCGCAAGCGTCGCTCCGTGCGGCCTTAGTTGCTCTTGTAACGCTGGAGGAAGTGTCGCGTCCGGTCGCGCTACAAAGCCCACCAGCAGAGCTGTGCGGCGTTCGGCGCAGCGTTCCGTGGTGAAGGCCAGCTCATTGCGCACCTGTGGCCAAGTGAAGCCCTCAGAGCGTGCGGGCGGCGCGAGGCGACACGCTCCGATGCACTCGTGTGCTTCCACCAAAGCGGCGAAGCTCGCACAGGCGGTTCCGGCGATGTCAAGCAAGGTGGACAGCCACTCCGTCAAAGGCGTAACAGCGTCTGCGCGGGCTTCGAAGCGCAACGGCTGCAGAGCTGCGCCGTTGCTGCGCAATCCATGCAACAAGGCAGAGGTCGCCTCATTGCCTGTCGTGGCCCACACATAGTCAGGTACGCGTGCACCATCGGTAGGCAAGCTGGCTGCCAAGCCCGCGGCAGCCAAGAACTCACCTGCGCGCGGGCCTGCTGCGGCGAAGTCGTCACCCAGTGCACCGATGCCCACACACAGTTCGTCGTGTGCGCAGGAAACGCGCGCCTGGGCTTCGACTGCCTCCGGTTGACCGAGCACTTCGAGCAGCGCGCTGCGCGCTGTCGCATCCCACTCGCCGGACCAACGAGCCGTGGCACCCTCGTGGTGCACACTTTGCATCGCGCGCGGCGCTTCCACCGGCGTCTCGCTGCGCACCAACGACAACAAGCCCGCGGTCTTCAGTGTGGCGCGGATCGCACTCGTCGGAGAAGCCAAGCTCAACGAGCCACGCACAGCCACGAGCATTCGTTGGCTGCGCACCAAGCCCCGAATGCCCGCCGAACTCAAGAAGTCCACAGCCGCCAGGTCGAGCACAATGGCGTGCTGGCCTGCGCGCACTTGCAGCGCCACCGCTTCGACCAGCGGATCGGCCCATGTGGCATCCAGACGCCCGCGCAACAGCAAGCGCATGGCCGATCCTTCCGGCTGCACTTGAATGTCCATCAGCGAGGTTGCTCCTTGGGCGCGTCGGCCCCAATGACGACCTGCGCTTGCTTGAGAACCTCTGCAGGCACGCTGACGCCCAACTTGCGCGCCGTTTGCAAGTTGACCTGCACGCGCACATCAGTTGTGCGCCCCAAGGAGATCGTAGCGGGGTCTGCACCCTGCAACACGCGCGCAGCAACGCGTGCGGTGTCTGCTCCATTGCGTGTGAAGTCGGTGGCGACGGTCAAGAACGCACCTTTGTTGATCTGATCCGACGACCAACCCATGGTGGGCAGGCCCGCGCGTTCTGCCGCAGCCGCAACCGTGGCGAAGCCAGCCGCACTGGCGTTGTCGATGATCTGCGCCACAGCATCGATGTTGCGTCCACTCAGAGCCAACGCAGCGTCGGCGATCTCTGCGGCCGAGTTGATGCCCACCGCCACCAACTCCAGTCCGCGTTCCTTGCACGCCTCTTCCAGTTGCGTCTTGTAGTAAACCGAGTTCACCTCGCCCGGCACATAGAGCGTGCCCAGGCGTCGGGCGCGCGGCAGGCACTGCACCAAAGCCTCCACACCCATGCGAATAGGCGCCGGCACATCCACACCCGTGGCAAAGGGCACATGGTCCGTGGCACTGCTGCCTGCACCGGCCAACACACCATTGGCCACCAAGCCATACACCATGCGCTTGTTGCGCAAGCGTCGTAACGCAGCTTGGGTAGGCGGCGTCGTCAACGTCAGCACCAAGTCCGCATCGCCTTGACTGCACGCATCCACCAAGTTCGGCAACATGCTGATGTCACCTTGCGCGCTCTTGGGGCGCAGCTCGTAGTCGGTGCCCACGATCCAGCCGTCTTCCGCGAAGCCTTCGTGCAGACCTTGGATGGCCATGCGCAACGGGTCGGATTCGACGAAGCTCAGCAGGTCAATACGCTGCAAACGCGCAGGGCGCGCGGTGCGCACAAACGGTCCGCGGTTCGCTTCGCGCAAGATCGACTCGGGCAAGGTCACGCCCAATTGACGCGCCTGCATTGGATCCACAGCCACATCCAACACGGTCAGTTGTTGGATCGGGATGCTTGCCGGGCTTTCACCGTTGAGTACACGCAACAGGATGGGAGCCGTGCGCACACCGACCTCGTGGAACGCTACGCCGACCCCGGCGATGGCGCCGCGATCCACATGCGTAGGGTCGTCGGCCACCACCGGCACGCGTGCATCGCGCGCAGTCTTCATGATGGCGTCAATCGCTTGCACCGCGGTGTTGTCGCCCACAGCCCAGAACGCATCGACACCGCGCGCCGTCAGTGCTTGCGCCGCCATGAGGACTTCGCTGCTGCTGGCGATGGTCGTGGACTCTAGCTCGACACCGATGCCTGCGAACAAGGTGCGCGCTTGGGCGACGCGCCGGCTGGAGTTGGCCTCGGATGCGTTGTAGATCACGCCCACGCGCGTCGGTCGCGGCTGCAAGTCGCGCACCAACTCGATCATGCGTTCGAGCGGCGGGAACGAACCCACACCGGTCACGGTGGGCAAGTGATCGTTCAAACTCTTGCCTGCGCCGGCGGCGAGCGGGTCAAAGCAATAGGTCAGCACGATCGGTGTGCGCTTGACGATGCCACACGCCGCAGACAACACCGGTGTCGACATGGTGACGATGGCATCCAGGCCTTCGGCATCCAAGGCTTGCAGCATGGGCGCGATGTTCACGATCTCGCCTTGGGCATGCACGCGCCGCACCATCAGATTCGTTCCTTCGCGCAAACCCGACTTGTCAAGTGTACTTAACAGGCCTTGCATGCACTCGTCGACCGTCTGTTCCGGCCCAAAGTAGGCCAGGCCGATGCGCTTGGCCTCGACTTGCGCCGTATTGGGCGTCGAGGCGGTCGTGCTGACGTTGGCGCGGGCACCGCGCACGCGATAGCGGTTGTCCCAATCGCCCCACAGCAGAATCAGCGCCGCCAGAGCGATCGCCGTCAGCCCCAACACCAGCTTGCGTAGGTCGCGCATCACGGGGCCGAGCGGAAGCCCGCTTCCACGATGTTGCGATTCTGGCTGCGCTGGTAGCGGGCCCAGTCGATGCTCTGGCGCACCAACGGCAGTCCTAAGCCCCCGATACGGCGCAAGGCCAGATCATCGGAATGCACTTCCAGTTCAGCGCTGAATGGATCAAAGGCGGGGCCATCATCGACGATGCGCACCACGGTGAGTGGACCCATCTCTGCCAAGCGCACTTCGACGCGGCCGGAAGGCGGTCTTGCGTGTGTGGCAACATTCAGCAGCAACTCTTCCAACACCAAGCGCACGCGCAGCACGACATCGTCCGCGCAGTGGCGTTGCTGCAGTTCCGCCTCCAGTTCGTCCAACTGGGCCACAACCACGTCGCGCTCGGCTGGAAACGTCAATTCGAAAGGCCGCCCGACTTCGCGGCTCACTTCCTCAAGCAAGGAGGTCAGGCCCGTGAGCTTGCAGATGCGCGCCGCTTCGGGTGAGGGGTTGCGCACCTCGAACCATAGTCCGCAACGGCGCGTCCATTGTTCGAGCTTCAGCAAGACGCGAATCCCTGAGCTGCTGAGCGCATCCACGCCGGCCAAGTCGACAACCAAGCTGCGCCATTCCGGGGTGCGCCGCGCTTCGATGCGTTCGGCCAGGTTGTCAACCGAGCCCGCGACCATGTGTCCATGCAAGTGCACCACAGCACAGGCGGGGACGCGTTCGTCGAGTTGCAGTTCGGGCTTCACGGATTGTTCGCCTGTGGAGGTGCGAAGCCTACGCCAAGTTCCTGCGCGCGCGCAGCATTGATCTCGATGGTCCATGCATCCAGTCGTTGCATGGGGATGCAATCCACCGTCTGGCCATCCAACACCAGTGCCGCGATGCGCCCGGCCTCGCGGCCAGCAGTCCGAAAATCGATGCTTGCTGTTGCGAGCGCTCCCCACGCCAGTTGGGACTCGTGGTCGCCGATCAGGGGTAGGCCGGCTGCTGCCACGGCTCGGCAATAGTCTTCGGCGACACGCACCACGGTGGCATCGCCGACTTTCCACACAGCCCCAACTCCCTTGGCGAGGAGCTGCGCCACCGCAGGCACCGAATCTTGGGGCTGGTCGATCTCTACGGTCACCAGTTCCATCTCCGGTTGTTGCAGCCGCGGACCCGCCAACAGCAGACGCATTTGGGCGACTTGGGACTTGGGACCGGGTTCGCGCGGGTTGTAGACCACGCCTACTTTGGTGGGGCGCGGCTCGAGCCCGCGCAGCAAGCTGGCCACAGCGACCAGCGGCGGTGGGGTACCCACAGCCGTCACCCAAGGCAGGTGATCATCAAGGGCCTTGCCCGCCCCGGCGGCCACCGGGTCGTAGCAATACACGCCTACCGCTTGCCCGTGACGCAGCCCCACGGACGCTGCATGCAGCATCGTACTAGTGAAGGTGATGACCAGATCCGGTCTTGCAGCATCGATGCGCGAGACGGCTGCGGCGGCCTCGGCGGGGGAGTCAACGACCACCCTTTTTAGGTCTAAGTTCCTACCTAGTTCATATCCGCCCGCTTCTAAGCCGGCTGTGACGGCGGCCTGACACTCCAGCAGCGTAGGTTCCGCCCCCAGACTGGCGTAGACCACCCGTTTGGCGGGGGCGGGACCGGCGCAGGCCGTCAAAGCCGCCAGCAGCACCAGCACACTCCACGCACGGCCCATTTGGATCATGGAGTTCACCTACCCGACCGTGACGCCGCCGTTGACATGCAGGTCCACTCCGGTGACGAACTTGGCCGCATCCGAAGCCAGGTACACGGCCGCGCCACCCACATCTTCGGGCAAGCCCCAATGCCCTAAAGGAATGCCCGCCAGGTAGGCGTCCTTCATGTCCTGAGGGTCGTTTTGGTGCCGTTCCACCGGAATCCAACCCGGAGAGATCATGTTGACGGTGATACCCCATGGGCCTAACTCGCGCGCCATGGAGCGTGTCCAGCCGTTTTGCGCCCCTTTGGCCGCGACATAGGCCGAAAACGGCGCCACTCCGCGGGCGAGCACTTCCGACCCGATGTTCAGAATACGCCCGTGCCGGCGCGCCTTCATTCCCGGCAGGACCGCCCGCGTCAGGAGGAAGGGGCTCTTCACAAAGTAATCCAACATCGACTGGTAGAACTCCCAGTCGTACTCCTCGATGGGCTTCAACGGCTGGTCCGGCGTCGCGTTGACGATGACGATGTCGATCGGGCCCAAATCGCGTTCGATGTCGCTGGTCAGAACCCGTACTTCCGCCTCATCCACGGCGCTCGCGCGGTACAAACCGCCTTGATATCCCGCCGCGCGGAACTCGGCCAAGGTCGCTTCTGCCGCTGCTTGGTTGTGCCGGTAATTCAGCGCGACCTTGGCCCCCGCAGCGCCCAGCGCCATAGCCATCGCCTTGCCCAAGCCTTTGGACGATCCCGTCACAAGCGCAACGCGCCCGTCTAGACGAAAGGAGGGGGCAGTCATGGCTGGAAACGCAGTGAGGTTGGTACACCCGAGAGGATTCGAACCTCTGGCCTGAAGCTTCGGAGGCTTCCGCTCTATCCAGCTGAGCTACGGGTGCCCGTGGGTGGCGCATGATAGCGAGCTTGGCCCCATTGCGCGCTTGTGGATTCCGGGAGGCTCGAATTCGTTCCAACCGGAACATTTCGAATTCCAGTTACCTTGACGGCTTTCAAAGGTTGGTCTTAGGATCGAAGAGAGAACCAGCCAGATGAGCACACGCCTTCCCTTGGCCTTGATGCCCGCTTGCATCGCCCTCGCTGCGGCTTGGACCGTGGCGCGTCCGTACTTCACGGACGAGGCGCGCGTGGATGCCTCGGTGAATCTCGAGCTGGATCTCGACGGCGACGGCTTGCACGCGTTCCAAGAGACCGTGTTGGGTACCTCGCCTTCGAATCCCGACACCGACGGCGACGGCTACAAGGATGGCGAGGAACTCGCTCGGTTGTCTGCGCCCTGGTTAGCGGTGGCGACGCCCTTGGCCAACGACACGCTCAAGCTGGGTTCCTCGGTGTACGCCGAGGGCAGCCGGGTGCACATCGTTTTCGCCTTGTACTCGGCGGATGGCCAACCGCGGCGCAAGAACTTGACCCTCGGCTGGCAAGCCGGCGGTCAGATGGGAGTGCTGCCTATCTCGGCCTTTGGTGGCCGCACCACGGTGCGCTACCTGCCCAATCAGACAGGTGGCGTGACGGCCATCCTCGATCTGTGGGTGCCGCCGAGCCTGATGCAGGCGTACCCGCGTTTCAGCCTGTGGGCGACGGCTAGCCAACCCGGTGGCACCACGGTGCAAGCCGCTACGGTGGCACGCCTAGCGATGGTCAATGGTTCGGTGTGCTGGGTGCGTCCCGATCCGTTGGACCCGAGCTTTGCCTTCCCGGCCACGGCCTTGCAGGCGCAGACGCAAACCGGCGCTGCGAGCATCTACACGCCCCTGCCGCTGAACGGCGGTGGTTCGGGTGCCATGGGCTGGATTCCGAACGAAACCTGTCTACGCCGCACGCAGGTCGTGGGTACGAGCGGGCCCTACATCAACTTGGAAGTCATCGCAGCGGACTGCGTCGAGGGCTTCAACTCCATGTGCCCGCCGAACTGCTCGCAAGCAGTGGGCAGCACCACGCAGGAATTGGACCCGCTGGTTTTGATCGGCGGCTGACTCCCCGTCGGCCCGATTTTCGGCGAGAATTGCATCCGGTAAGGAACCGCCGCAGGCCTTGCAGCGTCCTCTATTGCATCGTGTCTCCCCTCAAAGATGATCCTGATCGCCTCTTGGTTGAGGCGTGCCAAGCTGTCGCTCCCGACGGTTTGGAGGGTGCATTCCGCGAGCTGTATGACACCTACAAGGACCGCGTCTACAACGTCTGCTTCCGCATCACCGGCAACGCGGCCGACGCGCTGGACTCCTCGCAGGAGACCTTCGGCATCCTGTTCCGCAAGATCGTCGAGTTCCGTTTCGAGAGCAAGTTCAGCTCGTGGGTCTATCGCATTGCGGTGAACGCCGCCATCGACCAAAAGCGCCGTGCGGGCACGCGCCGTACCGCTGCCTATGACTTGGAGGACGAGCAGGGCCGCCCGCGCGAGTTGCACGACGGTCGCGAGGAGACACCGACCCAATACGCCACGCGCAACGAGTTGGAAGACGAGGTCCAGCGCGCGATCGATCGCTTGAGCCCGAAGATGCGCGCCATCACGGTGCTGCGCTACGTCGAAGACCTGAGTTACGAAGAGATCAGCGAGACGCTCGGCATTTCGCTGGGTACGGTCAAGTCGCGTCTGTCCAGGGCGCATGACGCGCTGGAGTCGGAACTGACGCCTGTGTTGGACAAGCATCGTTTGGGAGAGGACGCATGAGCACGCGCCCCCAAGCTTGCGAGTCCCAGAAGAACAACCTGCTGGCTGCGCTGGAACGTGGCGTGCCGTTGCCGGTGGAGCTGCATGCGCACGCCTTGTCGTGCGCGGGATGTCGCGCCGCGTTGGCGCGATGGAGTGCCCAAGCGCGTGTGTTGCGGGCCATGCCGCGCGCGCAGGCGCCGGCCGAGCTGGACGGCCGCGTCGTGGCCGCCTTCCATGCAGGCGCGCGCCAAACGCGTGCGCTGGACCATGTGCAGAGCCTGTCGCGCGTGCAAGCCCCGTCCGAGTTGGATGTGCGCATGACGCAGATGTTGGCCGGTGCACACACCAGCTCGGCGCGCTTTGAGCGCGGCGAGAGTGAGGGTCGTCGCGCGCCGGCCGAACTGGATCAGCGCGTTGCGCGTGATTGGCAAGCGGCGCGCGCTGTCAAGCAAACACGACAGACCACGCGTGTTTGGGCGGCCTTTGCCGTGGCATCGTTGGCCATGGTGACGGCGTGGCTGGTGTGGCCGCGCTCCCAAGCGGTGCCCGCGCCTCAGCCTGAGATCGAGCTGGTGCAAGTGCGCTCGTTGCGCGAATTGGATCCGTTGTCGCGCGGCTTGCTGGACTCCGTTTCGGGCGGCGTCCTCAGCGCAGGAGGCAAGCTGTGAAGCGTGTCCTGCTAGGTGCGCTGTTGCTGGTGCATGCGCTCGTTGGTGCCTGTGCGCCGGCTGACGAGGTCGCCACAACCACACCGTCTGCGACTTCTGCGGCGATCAACGGCGGTCTACCGCCGGGCATGCCGAGCTTCTTGTCGCTCGTGCCCGAGGCGCACATGAACACGCCCCTCATGGGCATTCGTCGCGCCGAGTTCCACTGGCAAACCGAGACCGGTGAGCAAACGCTCATCCAGTTGGAACGCGTGGCTGCGGATGGTCGTGGTCGCTTCCTCGTGGATCCGTTGTCGGTGCAAGAGCCGGCGCTGACAACCGAGCAAGCCGACCTGCACGCGCTCTTGCAGAAGAACCGCGAGGGCTTCCTCTATCGCTGGCGCGACTTCCGCATTCGCAACCTCGGCCTGTTCGTGCAGAACTGGCAGCTGGCTGTCGTAGGCGAGCAGCAAGTCGCCGGGCGTACAGGCGTGGTCGTGGAAGTGCGCCGCCAAGGCGTGGCACAACTGCTGCGGTACCGCGCGGTCATCGATCCGCCCACTGGGCTTGTGCTGCGTCATGACGAGTACGACGCCGACGGGAAGCGCATCACGAGCGTGAGCTTCGAAGAGTTGGCTGTGAATCCCGTGTTGCCCGAGCTGGCCTGGCATGCGGCGCGCTTTGAAGGTGATGAGCTTCAGGCGGGAGCCGCAGGAGCTACACAGCTCGGTGTGCAGCCGTCGGCACCGCAAGTGGTGCCCGAGGGCTACCAGTTAGACACCAGCGAGGTGTTTGAAGCTGGTGGCATGCGTTGGTTGCGCCGTGTCTATGGCGACGGCATCGATGTGCTGTTCTTCTTGCAGGCGGTGCGTCCGCCGGCAGAGCGTGAGCAGCTCTCTGTTCACGGCGCGCCGGCACACCGGGCGTTGATGTACCGCGCCGGACCTTGGGTGGCGTGCGACTTTGGTCGTCAGCACGACAAGGTGATGGTGATCGGCCGCTTGGATGATGCGGGCTTGTTGCACCTTCTGCGCTCGATCCGCTGACTTCTTTCCGCCCAGAGGCTGTCAAGTTTTTCGTACGGGTGGGCTGTAGGCCTCCGCACAGCCTTAGTCGGAAACAACCGGTGGGAAAGTCTTTCCCTGACCGCATTTCCTAAGCGGGATGCCGCCGACCTGAAGCCGCGATCACACCTACTCTTCGGTGTTGGCGCAGGACGCCGCACCACGAGACCATCTCCCATGAGCAACGAACAGCAAGAGCCCTTCCGCGAGTCGCACCTCGACTCACCCGAATACCGCGAGCGCCTGATGCGCAAGCTCAACTGCTTGATCGCGGTGCTGGAGGTGGCGACGGCGAAGGTCGACCGCAGCATCGAAGGGCCTGGTGCGGATGTGGAGCGACTCGGTCGCATTCGCACGAATCTGCGCGGCACTTTGGATGTGTGCCTGCGCGCTCGCGCTGCGCTGGAGCGCCGCGAAGCCTTACCCGCAAACTTGCCCGAGAACCTCGCCGCTGTGGTGCGTGAGACCGCGCAAGAAATGAAACTGCCGACAGCCAAGCCGGGTCCGCGCCCGAGCACCGCTGCGGAGTTCGCTTCCGATGAAGAACGCAGCAAGTTCCGCGTGCTGCGTCCGATCCAGAAAGAAGAGATCCGCACGACGGACCTCGAGGATCTGATCCGCCGCCTGCAAGCGGGTTGATCCGCCTCTCACTGACTCTTGCTACGCATCCCTACTGGCCTGGCCCGCGACCGCACGCGAGTCAGGCTGGTTCTTTGTCCGGAGCTCCGGCCCGCAAGCGTGTTGCCAGATGAGCCAAGGCCTGCGCGGTGCGCCAACGCACGGTCGATTCGGCGATCCCCAGTTCTTGGGCTACCACGCCCGGCGGCACATCGAAGATGCGCCGCAACACCAAGACTTCGCGCAGCTCGTCGTCAAGGCTGTCCAGTGCACTTGACAGGCGTTCCAGGTCCTCGGCACGTTCCGCTTGGGCAGCCGGAGCAAGTTCGATGTCGTCCGCCTGCGCCGCGTCATCCAGCTCCTGCACGCGGCCTCGATCGCGGCGTTGCGCGCTCCAATAGCGGTTCTTGGCGAGGATCTTGTTGGTAGCCACGCGCCACAGCCAGCGGCGAAAGGCAGTTTCATCTTGGAAGCTCTGACCATGCGCATCGGCGAGCACTTCAACAACCACAGACTGCACCAAGTCACTGACCGGTTCCTGACGCAAGAGCTTGGCATTCGCATGGCCGCGCATGTGCGTGCGCAGCAAGCCTAGGTGACGCTCGAGCAGAGGCCGGTAGTCAACCTGTGTCACGGCTTCGGCAAGGCCGCCTCGTACTTGGCGGGATCCGCATCGAACGTCTTCGGGCAGTTGTTGCAGCAGAAGCCCACCACACGACCGTTCACGGTGCGTGTGCGCTTGGCGTCCACGGGCGCGCCGGTCACCGGACAGTTCACATTGATGGGGACAAGAGCGGCATCCAAGGCCGGCTCGCCAGGCATGGGCAACAGGTTGACGAACTCTGGCTTGGGCTCCACTTCGGCGCTGCTGTCGCTGGGGCGCAGTCCTGCATCCACCAGCAATCCGTCGCGTGCAGCGAGGCGCGCGAGACCTGCGGGCGTCACGGCGGACTTCCACATCCAAACACGCTTGAGGGAAGCCGAGGCCAACAGTGCATCGATGCTGGCATCGGTGGTGGCGGTACGCGCAAGGATCAATTCCTCCAGTTGCGGCAAAGCAACGATGGCCCGCACAAAGGCGTCGTCGACGCGTGAGCACGCGCGCACATCCAAGCGCCGGAGTGACTGGCATTGCAGCAACCAATCCGCAGAAGCAACGCTCACGTGCGTGCGTGCTAGCGAAAGATCAGCGATCTGGCTCAACAAAGGCGCTAGCAGAGCCCGCGCTTTGGCATCGTCAACGGAGTCCGCGATGGCAGCGGTGTCGACCTGCAACAGCGGTGAGCCGGGATCTGGTTGCTCGACATGCACCAGCGCGGTGCGCGCTTGTGCAGCCATCTCGGCCGGTGTCGCGGGCGCGTCACCACCAGGCGTCGCGCAGCTCGCAACCAACACTAGCAACGATAGGACGGGCAACTTCACGCCACACTTCCCTTGACGATCTCTTGGACAACTTTGCCTGACACATCGGTCAAGCGGTAGTCACGGCCTTGGAAGGGGTATACGAGCTTCTCGTGATCAAAGCCCAACAGATGCAGCATCGTCGCATGCAAGTCGTGCACCTCAATCGGGCGCTCGACGATGTTGTAGCCGTAGTCGTCTGTCTTGCCGAGCGAGATGCCCGGTTGGAAGCCGCCACCAGCGACCCACATGCTGAAGCAGCGCGGGTGGTGATCGCGACCGTAATTGGTCTCTGACAAGTCGCCTTGACTGTAGACGGTGCGGCCAAACTCGCCGCCCCAGACCACAATCGTCTCATCCAGCAATCCACGGCGACGCAGATCCTTGATCAGCGCGGCTTGGGCTTGGTCTACGGCCTTGGATTGGGCGCGCATCTCGCCGGGCAAGTTGTTGTGCTGGTCCCAACCGCGCATGTACAGCTGCACAAAGCGCACACCGCGTTCGGACAAGCGCCGCGCCAGCAAACAGTTCGCCGCAAAGGTGCCGGGTGTGCGGGCGTCTTCGCCGTACAAGGCAAAGGTCTCGTCGTCTTCGTCCGAAAGATCGGACAGCTCGGGCACGCTCATCTGCATGCGGTAGGCCATTTCGGCTTGGGCAATGCGCGTGCGTGTCTCACTGTCGAGCGACGCGGCCGCTTCTTCGGCGTTGAACTCCTTGACCAAGTCGAGCATGGCGCGACGGTCACTGCGCGAGACACCGGCCGGGTCTTTGAGGTACAGCACCGGATCACCCGAGCTACGCATGCGACAACCTTGGTGCTCACTGGGCAAGAAGCCCGAGCCCCAGAAGCGCGCCGACAAGGCTTGCATGTTGCCGATGCCCTGCGTGATCAACACACAGAAGGTGGGCAAGTTGGCATTCGCACTGCCCAAGCCATAGCTCGTCCATGCACCCAAACTCGGACGGCCGGGTTGTTGGTGGCCCGTCTGGCAGAAAGTGATCGCGGGCTCGTGGTTGATGGCGTCGGTGTGCATCGAATGCAAGAAGCACAACTCATCAGCCACCGAACCTGTGTGCGGCATCAGTTCGCTGATCCACACGCCATCTTGGCGGTTCTTGTAGCGAGTGAACTGGAACATCGACGGCGCGACCGGGAAGCGCGCTTGGCCGCTGGTCATCGTCGTCAAGCGCTGACCGTTGCGGATGGACTCCGGCAAGTCTTGGTTGTAGCGCTTGCGCAAGTCGGGCTTGTAGTCCCACAAGTCCAGGTGCGAAGGCCCGCCTTCCATATGCAGGTAGATGACACGCTTGGCCTTGGGCGCCCAGTGACGCTCGGGTCCGGTCGGAGAGGCCAGCGCCTGTCTGCCCAGCAAGCTGCCCAAGGCCGCGGTGCCGAGGCCGGCGGCCAAAGTCTTGCCTCCGAGTGCGAACAAGCGCCGCCGCGTCAAATCCAATTGACGCTCGTGTGCGGTGCGGTGCAGATCGTCATGTAGCGGTTGCATGTCAGCTCCTCACAATCGTGGCATCGAGGTTCAACAAGCTATTGGCGATCATGGTCCATGCGGCCAACTCTTCCGCGGCATGCGTTGCCGAAGTCGGTGCCTCGCCGATCTGAATCAACGCTGCGGCGTCTTCAGGTGCGGCACGGTAGCGAGCGCGGAAGTGCTCCAAGGCCGTCAGCAGTCGGTCTACTTCGGCGGCCTGTGGTGTGCGCGCCGTGCAGCGTTGGAACATGCGCTCCACGCGCTGACGGTCGGCACCTGCTTCGTCGAGCGTGCGTGTGGCCAAGACACGCGCCGCTTCCACGAACTGTTCATCGTTCCACAACACCAAGGCCTGCAGCGGCGTGTTGGTGTTGGTGCGCCGGATGTTGCAGAACTCGCGTGTCGGTGCATCAAAGGTCAGCATCGACGGCGGCGGTGCAGCCCGCTTCCAATAGGTGTAGAGACTGCGGCGCCACAAGTCCGTGCCCATGCCGCGTTCATAGACGCGCGTGTTGGACGGCGGCATCGCGACCTCTTGCCACAAGCCTTCGGGCTGGTACGGCTTCACGGAGGGGCCGCCTTGCTGCTCGACCAAGAGACCGGCGACATACAAGGCTTGATCGCGAATGGCCTCGGCCGCCAAGCGTTTGCGCGGGAACCACGTGAGATTGAGGTTCTCCGGATCGTGCTGGAGCTGCGCCGCAGAGGCGTTGGACGAGCGCTGGTACGCCTGCGAGCTGACGATCAGCCGCACCATGTGCTGCACATTCCAACCGCTCTCGCGGAACTCGACAGCCAACCAATCGAGCAACTCGGGATGGTGCGGGTACTCACCTTGCAAGCCGAAGTCTTCGGTGGTGCGCACGAGGCCGACCGCAAACAGTTGCTCCCACAAGCGGTTCATGGCCACGCGCGCTACGAGCGGGTTGGAGTCCGAGACCAACCACTGGGCCAAACCCAAGCGGTTCGCGGGCGCATTCGCAGGCAAGGAGCCCAAAGCCGAGGGAATGCCGCGCTCGCGCTTGCGGCTCTTGTCCGGCATGTCATAGCGACCGCGCGTCAAGGTGTAGGTGTCGCGCGCCATAGCTCGCTCGCGCATCACCATCGTCTTGGGCACACTGGCTTCGAGCGCTGCTTG
>CAIKQM010000561.1 GCA_903829565.1 uncultured Planctomycetota bacterium | reverse complement strand
CAGGCGCCCCGAGGCCTTGCGCGCTGCGATATCAGCGTCCTTCTGCAGGCTCTTCTGCACAGCATCAGGACCCGTGTACTCGTGCCACACTTCCATCGCGAGCAACAAGCGCGCATCGCTCGGGAAGGGTTGGAAGCTCTCCACACCCAAGGGCTCCTGCGTCACCTGCTTGGGCTCGCCTCCGTCCAAACCGACACTCCAGACTTGGCTGCTACCGGATTGGGCCGAGAGGAACAGCACGCTCTTGCCATCGTGAGCAAAGCGCGCACCGGACTCGCTGCCTGGCATGTAGGTCAAACGACGCGGCTCACCTCCAGCGGTGGACACCATCCACACATCACTCGTCCCTCGGTTCTTCTCGAGGTCTGTGCTGCGCAGGTTGTAGAGCGCCCATTGCCCGTCGGGGGAGACCACCAGATCCGACACGCGGTCCATCGCCAGCATGTCGTTCACGGTGAAGGGATGCGGTGCGGCGCCTTGCAGCGCAGCACTAGCGAGGAGGAGAGTGATCATCATGGTTCGTTGTGGGCCTACATCCGAAGGGGATGTAGGCCCCGCAATCGTAGCGGTTCGAGCCGCGATTCACTCATAGCGCTTGCGCTCGGCCTCGATGCGCTGGATCCGCGCCAGCAACTGCCGGGCTTCCCACGCTACATGGGTGTTTGGCAGCTCGCGCAGGATGCGTTCGATGACCTGCTTGCTGCGCAGACGTTCCTTCTTGCGAGTCAGCCGCAGGCCACGGCATTCGACCAGCTCACGCTGGGCTGTCAGGATCTCCTTGCACAGGGAGTCCCCTTTCAGTTCCGTCAACCGCTGCTGAATCGCGCCGCGACGCGCATCGTCGCCCAAGGCCTGCAGCAAGTCTCGACCACGCGCCAGCTGCGAGAGTCGATCGCCCACGCGATCAGCGGTCTCGAACAACTCCACGCGTGCATCCAACAGGTACTGCACGGTGTGCCGAATCCGAGTACCGCCACGCGACTCGGGAAGTGCCCGCGCGCGCTGCAGGGCCTCGGCAAGGTCCCCGCGCCGCAAAGCGGAACGCGTGGCGTGGTGCGCTGCTCCCCATTCATCCATAGGCAACGCGAACGCCTGTGCAAGCACAGGCAACAGCACCTCTGGACGCAGACGCGTAGGGTCACCGCGCCACACGACACGCCCTGCCACATCGATCAAGGCCGCTCCACAGCCTCCATTGGGTGCCACGATTGCAGGCAAAACACCTGTGGGATCGCGCGCCCAAGCGTGTTCCACACGCTGAGCACGCACCCAGCGGCGCGCAGCATGTTCGGGGTCCTCGGTGAGTCCCAGCACCGTCAAGCCTTCCGAACGGAACTTGCGATGCAGCAAGTTCAGCGTGTCCACTTGGTGGATGCAGGTCTCGCACCTGTCCGTGTACAGGGTCATCAACCCGCCGATGCCATCGCGATCGGGGTGCATCATCTTGATCAGCACCGCACGGCCGAGAAGATGGCTGAGATCCTGCGGTCCTTGGCTCTGTTGCCCGGACGGATGGCCTCCTGCCTCTTCCAGCAGCGCGACTGTGGCATGCACGGGCAGACAGTCCTTCTGCGCTGGCGTTGCAGTGGCCAGTACAGATCCCAGCGCAAGTGCGCACGACAAGACTCGTGTTGTGAGTTTCATGGAAGTAGCTCCTGCTGGGGGAAACAGAGCTACAGCGATGTTCTCGCCCGAAATGTCGCAATAAAGACAGGTGCCCGCCGCGCGGCTGGCGCACGACGGGCACATTAGTCATCGAGCGGCCGAGGCCGCGCGACCGTCAGGACTTGCGCTTGCGTAGCTCCGCAAGGAACGCTTCAGCGTCCGTGGCGGCCCGCGTACCGGCATGGTCCTTGGCAATCTTCTGCAGATCCTCGAT
>CAIKQM010000560.1 GCA_903829565.1 uncultured Planctomycetota bacterium | reverse complement strand
GGCACACACTCGGTGCGCCAGTATCCCGGGCGCACTAACACTTCGTAGGGCCGACCGCAGTGGTCATACGCTGTGCGGTACTCTGCGGGCACCCACACTTGCGTCTGCCGCGCCTCGATCCACACGCGTTCGCAGCGCTCCGTCCAATAGCCCTCCATCCACTCGCGTTGCGGTGCCGGCTCGCAGATCGGCCAGCCCACGCGCAGCTCCACGCGCCCCCAGTCGGCTCGTACGCGCACCTTTTTGTCGCCGGCCATAGCCGGGGCGACGAGACAGGCGGCGATTCCAGCACACATCACGAGAGTTCGAGTCAGTTGCAGCATGGTTGGTGGCTCCTGCCTCGCACAGAAGCGAAAGTCGTGCCAACCTCCCACAGCGGCTAAGTCACCGCGTACTGTCCACTCCTGTGGACATACTGCTCAATCCTTCTTGCTCGCGCGCTCGAAGATGACCTCCGCGAAGCCAGCAGCGCCCTTCAAGCTGCCACCCGGCGCACGCTCCAGAATGCGGATCTCCACGCGCTTGGCAGACTGCGTCTTCTCAAAGCGCACGGTGGTCGGCTCGAGCTCATTGGCCGAGCAAGTCACCTCGACAGGCTTCTCCTTGCCGACCTTGATCGAGAGCTTCACCAAGCGATCGCTGCTGCCTACATCGGCCACACTCCGCTGCGCGGGAAGCAGCGTGAGTGCATCGAACTTGAGCGCCGCTCCCGTGGCTTCGATAGCGAGCATCGGTTGCGCATCGTCTTTTTTGCACAACCAACGCGTCATCAGCGTGCCATCAAGCCCTTGGCTGGCGCGGTCTCTGTCCGAGTACTCCGAACTAGCACTGCACTTGATCCCTTCCGTCGGTGCGACTTGGCGATTGCGCCAAGTTGCCGCTTCGAGCATCCACGTCTGCAACGATCCTTCCGAGATGAGCGTGCGCTCCTTGGACTCGATCGTGCCTACCGGCTCCTTCGCGCCCGCAGGAGCATCTGCATTCAGGACCGTGAGGCGCGCCTTGAGCTTGTAGGCTCCCGCATTGACGAGCGCGTGACGGTAGGGGAACGGCTCACCCTGCCACACCTTCGTGCCATCCAAGTCGAGGGTCTTCACCACGCGATTGTCGACGAGGTACTCGACCTTCACCACGCGCACACCACCCAGCTCCTCGTTGCCGTACTTGCGCAGCGTGCGCTCCGAGAGACTGGCGATCCATAGGGCCGCATTGGACCCACCCGAAGCCTTGAGGCGCACCGCCTCGTTCGGGTCATCTGCGAGCACAGGTTGCGCAAAGAAGTCGCGCGTCTTAACCGTCGGGCGTGAGGCACGCTTCAGGAACAAGATGGCAAAGCACGTGTCGGCCACATTGCCTGGGTGTGCGCCACCGTAGAAGTCGTTCACGTGCCAAGAGCCATCGGTGGGGCTCTGTCGCGGCAGGATCCAGCGCGCACCTTCGGCATACCACTCGTGATTGCCGAGCAACTCGGTGCCCAGCAACGAACCCACGCGCTCGATGCCGTAGGCATAGTAGAACGGCCAACCGCCCCAGATGGGCTTTTGGTTGTCTGCTTCTACAAAGGGGAACTGATCACCGAGCCACGCGGCACCCCATTGAATGCCTTCAAAGGAGCGCGTGCCCAACTCGCCTTTGACGCGGTTGTTCAAGCACTCGCGCGCGATGGCGATGACCGAGACGCCTGCGGCCACCATCGCGGGGCGGATCTCGACATTGTCGCGGTAGCCGAAGCCTGCGGCATTGACCTTGCCACCCGCCACACCGCCGCTGCCGAGTCCATCGGTTTGCGCGCGCACGGGTGCATCGATCTGACGCGGGTCCTCTTGCAGGTCGAGCACCGCTTCCATGGCTTCGATCCACACCTTCTCGGGGATCTCGATGCCTGCATGGTGCGCGGCGCGCAAGCCCAACACGGCGTACTGCGTGTTGGACAGATCCGTTTCACTCGGGTCTTTGTTCCACTTGTCCCAGTCACCTTCCCAAGTGGTGGGATAGCCCCACAGACCACCGCGTTGGTCCTTCATCAACTTCTGCGCGATGGCCTTCATGCGCGGCAAGTACTTGGACTCGCGCGAAGCCTCGTACGCGGTCAACATCAAGCCGGCGGTGTAGGTCTCGTTGTAGGGCAACACATCCAACGCAGCGAACGCGCGCTGCACACTCGGATGCTCCATCGTGAGGCCCGAGCGCAACAAGGTGTAGGCGCACAACGCAGCGGTGCCCCCATGAAAGCCACCACCGCGCGGCTTTTGCATCATGCCCCAGCTGCCGTCCATCATCTGCTGGCGCAGCAAGTACTGCACACCACGCTCGATGGCGGCCTCTACTTGCGCTTGCAGTTGTGGATCACGCGCGATCAGCACGGGTGGCGCTGTTTCGCCCAGCAAACTCCAGCGCTCGATGCTGACCTTGGCGCGACCGGGAATGAAGCCCACTTCGCCGAGCGACGCGCGCCCAATGTCGATGGTGGAGAGCGTGGCGCCCGCGATCGTGACCGACAACATGTTCGCTGTGCGGCGCACCTCGACATCGAAGGCCTTGCCAGGTG
>CAIKQM010000559.1 GCA_903829565.1 uncultured Planctomycetota bacterium | reverse complement strand
GCCATGGGCCAACGCCGGATCACGTTCGAGCGGATCTACACTCACACCGGCACCATGCACTGGCTTGCCGTCCGGACCGACGACGAGTCCTTGCATCACAGCACCGGGCGTTTCTTCGAAGACCACTTGGGCGGTGTGGGCCGCTTGCAGCTCGACGTTGCGCATGAGCGGCGACTTGGAACCACGCGGCCACAACTGCACTTCGGTGGCGCCTGCTGCGAGGTTGTCAAAGTGTGCGCTGCCTTGTGCATCGAGCAGCAACGCATGCTGTGTTTCCTCCAAGCCCACGCATTCGGGCGGCGTGGCTTCGAGCACGACCACACGGGCTCCTGAGAGTGGCTTGCCACGCGCGTCGCGCGCGAGCACACGCAGTTGCGCACCGCGCTCAAGCAATACGAAGGTACCTAGATCAGCGCTTCCCGCAGTCGGGGTCTCGATGGCTCGCATCACAGGGGCAAGGTAGGAACTTTTGACGATCAAGACCGCCGAACGCTCTGGTGTCACACCATAGAGCGCAAAGGTCCCGTTCTCGCCAGTCTCTGCACGCCGCGCCGGTGTATCCGCGTTGCGCTCGATACAGATGACTTCCGCCTTAATGGCGAAGCCATCGCGCATAGTCACTCGACCCTTCAGCACCACTTCGCGTGGCACGACGATGCGCCATGCGGGGCTTTGACCTGCTTCTGGACGCTGCAGCGCCAATGCCGGCACTTGCAGGCTGACCGGCGCGTGTCCAGCGGCCTTGACAAGTACGCGCTCGCCCGCGCCCTCCACCGGCAAGGCAAAGCGACCATCGGCACTGCTGGTGGGATGCCACGAAGGCCGCGTGTCGAGTGCCAAGGTGGCTTCCGCCAGAGGCGTGCCTTCCGCATCGTCCGACACGACGATGCCATAGGCCATCAGCCCGCGTCTGGCACGCAAGACCAACTCGTTGGGGCCTGCTACCAGCCACATGGTCTGCGTCGAGGAGAGCAAACCACCTGAGGGTGTTGCTGTGATGGCGTAGTTGCCCGGTCGCAGTTGGTTGAAGTGCACCCGACCATCCGAACGCGTATCGGAGACATGCGTCTCGCCGCGCTCCAAGCTGTCGTGCTCGTGAGCCGTTAGGTGGACCGTCACACTGTGCAAGTGTTGACCCTGCTCATCGATCACAGCCACAGCCAGTTGCGCCGCGGGATCGAGCACGACGACATGCTCGCCCGGTGTGCTCAATGGTCCAAGCCGCACGCCACCGTAGTCCTTGTGACGCACAGCGAGGTGATAGGGGCCATACAGCACGCGTTCCATCAGGGCTCGGCCGTCGGCTGTGGTCTGTTCCGTGGGCCGCGCGGTCCAACTCGGATAAGGTTCCTCGAACAGCGTGATCTCCGCGTGTGCAACAGGCGCACCCTCACGAGTGGTGACGCGCACACGCACATCGGTGTCGCGTGCGGAGGTGGGACGGCTCGCCTCACCTGCCTCGGCCTGCGTGCGTGCGCTGGCTGCGGACGCTTCTGGCTTCTGTGGCTGCGGTGCCGCAAGGTCTGCTTGCGCCGGGCTCCGTTCGGGCACAGATTCGGCGGTGAGTGGAGCTGTCGGTGCTGCTGGCCGCGGTCCGGTGTCACGCTGGAACCAGAATGCAGCGCACACGAGTGCGGCTACGAATAACAGTGTTCCCAAAGCACGCGAGCGCATGGGCTCATGCTAGCTGGCAGTGAGATGACTGCCAGAGGAAACGCCGGCTGGCGCCCTGCCCGTAATGGAACGAGGCGCGGAGTAGCCCCCGCGCCTCGTCGTTGCGTTCGTTCCGGACTTGTCTGCGTCAGGCGTACACGCCGCGCAAGCGGTCCGCGTTGCTGACGCGACGCACCGCCAGCATCTGAGCGGCCATGCGCAAGCGGCAGTTCTGCTCTTGCGCCAACTGGCTGACTTCCTTCCAAGCATCGCCCATCACGCCCACCAGGCGTGAGTGGACAGTCTGCGCGTCCCAGTTGAAGCCGCGACGGTTTTGCACCCACTCGAAGTAGTTCACCACCGCGCCGCCACCTGTGGCGAGGATGTCAGGTACCACGCGAATCTTGCGCTCCGCGAGGATCCTGTCGGCGCGCGAGCTGACAGCACCGTGTGCGCCTTCGATGATCATGGCTGCCTGCAGTTGGCGTGCCACGCGCAAGTGCACGGTGCCCGCAGCAGCGCAGGGGATCAGTGCCTCACACTCCTTGACCAGCATCTCTTCATTCGTGATGCGTTCAAAGTCGCCTTCGGCACCGCGCAGCGAGCCGTACTCGGCCCGGTGACGCAACAGCGAGGTCACATCGAGACCATCCGCGTTGTACAAGGCACCATGCACATCGGAGAGACCGATGATGCGATGGCCATCTTGCGCCAACAACGAGGCCAGGTTGCCGCCGCGCATGCCTGCACCTTGGATGATGATGCGTGCCGGACGACGCGCAATCCCGGCGAATTCGAGTGCGGGCACGAGCAGCGTGCGCAAGCCCTCAGCCACAGAGCTGGCATGGCCATGCGACCCGCCCAGAGCCATCGGCTTGCCGCACACCACTGCGTTTTGCGTGGCACGCTCGTGCATCGACACCGTGTCCATGATCCACGCCATGATCTGCTCGTCTGTTGCCACATCCGAGCTGAACACATCGCGGTCAGGGCCCACGTCGGCCATCATGCTGGCTACATAGCGGCGCACCACGCGCTCCACTTCGCCACGCGTGTGACGACCGGGAGAGATGCGGATGCCGCCAGCTGAACCTCCGAAGGGGATGTTCAGCACAGCGCACTTCCACGTCATCCAACCGGCGATGGCGCGCAGCTCTTCGACGCGCAGCGAGCGCTGCAAACGCAGCGGTCCAAAGTAAGGCCCTAAGCCTGCATTGTGTTGCACACGCCAACCGTCGAACACGGCCAGACGACCATCGTCCAACTGGGTCGGCAGCGACACGCGAATCTCGCGATCCGGGTTGCGCAACATCGTGTAGACATCGGGATCCAGACCGATGCGGTCAGCGGCTTCATCGAAGCCGGCCATCATCGTGGCAAACGGATTCTCGTCCTCGACCGAGAAGGTTTGCGGCGCGAGCTCATCGACATCGAGCCCCGCCAGATCACCCGGCATGCTATTCACGCGAACACCCCGCGCAGGCGGTAGACGGTCGAGACGCGATCGATCGACAGGATGTAGGCCGCGATGCGCATCGAGACGTTGTACTTCTGCGCGACGGCGGCCACGTCCTCGAAGGACTTGACCATCACTTGCTCGAGCGAGTTGTTCACGCGCTGCTCGCTCCAGAAGTAGCCCATGCGGTCTTGGACCCACTCAAAGTAGGAGACCGTCACGCCACCAGCGTTGGCCAAGATGTCCGGCACAACCATGATGCCGCGATCATCCAGCATCTTGCTGGCCTTCGCGGTGCAGGGACCGTTCGCGCCTTCCACGATCAGCTTCGTGTTGATGAGGTGCGCGTTCTCGGAGGTGATTTGGTTCTCCACCGCCGCAGGCACGAGCACATCGCACGGCGTTTCCAGAATCTTCCTGCCGCCTTCGACTTCCTTGGCGCCTGCGAAGCCCAAGATCTTGCCAGTCTTCTTGATGTGGGCGAGCACTGCCGGCACATCAAGGCCCGCGTCGTTCTGGATGGCACCGTACTGGTCGCTCATCGCCACGATCTTGTAGCCCTCGCGGTGCATCAGCATCGCGCCGATGCCGCCCACGTTGCCCGAGCCCTGCACGACGACGCGCGCGTCTTGCGGCTTCAAGCCCAGCTTCTTCAAGCCTTCGCGCGCAATGAACATCACGCCACGGCCGGTCGCTTCGGTGCGGCCACGGCTGCCACCCAGCGCAATCGGCTTACCCGTCACGATCGCTGTGGTGGTCTTGCGCACATGCATCGAGTACGTGTCCATCAGCCACGCCATCGTCTGCTCGTTCGTGTTCACATCGGGTGCCGGCACATCGCGGTCGGGACCGAGGATGTCCATGATCGCGGCGGTGTAGCGGCGCGTGATGCGCTCCAGCTCGCCCTTCGACAGCTTGCGCGGATCGCAGATCACGCCGCCCTTGCCGCCGCCGAACGGCACATCGACCACGGCGCACTTCCACGTCATCCACGCCGCCAAGGCCCGCACCTCGTCGAGGTTGACGTCCGGCGCATAGCGGATGCCGCCCTTGCAAGGACCGCGCGAGAAGTTGTGCTGCACGCGATAGCCCGTGAAGACCTCGATGCGACCATCGTCCATCACGACGGGAATGGCCACCGTCATCTCGCGGTCGGGTGTGCGCAACACATCGCGCAGACCCTTCTCGAGACCGAGGTGATCGGCCGCTGTATCGAACAGCTGGGCCATGGAGAGGAACGGATTGAACTCGTCGCTGTGCGACGCGTGGGCCTGAGCAGAGCCGGCCGGTGCAGTGGCGTGAGACATGGGTAGTGGACCTCGATTCGAGATGGGTACCCGCCGCCTGGTGGGGCCATGTCGGGAGTTCGAGGTGCTAACAGGGTAGAAGGCGCGCGCGCATCGCGCGAGGGGGATGGTGTATCCTCCTCGTTATGGCCCTCCCCGCCCACCTAGCCGCCGACATCCCCGCCGACATCCCCGACCAGCCGGAACTCGTCTCCTGCCGCCGTGAGGGGGACCTGGTCTGGCTGACCATCGAGCGCCCGGATGTCATGAAT
>CAIKQM010000558.1 GCA_903829565.1 uncultured Planctomycetota bacterium | reverse complement strand
TGACCATCTGTCGCTTGATGGGCTGGAAGCGCGTCGACAACATCTTGCGTGCGCTGGCTGCGTTGCCTGCGGATGTGACCCTCGCCGTCGCGGGTGATGGCGACATGGAGCAGGAGTGGAAGCAACTGGCGACCCAGCTGGGGCTCGGCGCGCGGGTGCTGTGGCTCGGCAATGTGCCGCACAAGGACATCCCGCTCTGGATCCGGGCGGCGGATGTCTTCGTCCTGAACAGCGAGTACGAGGGTCTGTCCCACACTTTGGTCGAGGTGTTGCATTTGGGCACACCGATCGTCGCCAGTCGCGTGTGCGGGAACCCCGAGGTGGTCGTCGATGGGGTAAATGGCCTTTTGGTCGACCCGCAGGACTGGCGCACGACCCGCGACGCCATCTCTAAACTGTTGTCCGACAAGGATTTAGCGCAAAGGCTCGCCGCCGCCGGCCTGGCCCGCCGCGACGACTTTGACCGCGAACGCACCTTCACTCAGGTCGAAGAAGCTCTCCTTCGCGCAACCGGCCAAATCTGACGCGCACTGCGGATTTCGGCTCCTGCAAACGCTCTGTTCAAAAAACGCCGATAGCATCCTTCTAGGGTTTTACAGACCCACGCACCCATGAAGGTCCTGTTCATCGACGAGTACCTCCCCCAAGAGATGCTCGGAATCATGTACGTCTCGCGCGCCATCAAGGACGCGGGGCACGATTGCAAGTGCTTGTTCATCCCGGACAAGGACTGGCTGGCCAAGGTGCAGGAGTATGCACCCGATGTCGTGTGCTATTCGCTCACGACAGGCATGCACCTCTACTTTGCGGACATCAATCGCAAAGTGAAGGCGGTGCTGCCGAACGTCATCTCGGTCTTTGGGGGGCCGCACCCGACCTTCGTGCCGGAGTTTGTCGAGACCGACGGTATCGACGCCATCTGTCGCGGCGAAGGCGAGCGCGCCATTGTCGAGCTGTTGGACCGTCTGCGCGACGGCCAGCCCTACTACGACGTCAAGAACTTCTGGTTCAAGGACAAGCAAACCGGACAGATCCACAAGAACGAGCAGCGGCCGTTGGTGGATCGTCTCGAGGACCTGGGCTTCCCTGACCGCGATGTGGTCTACGAGGCCGGCGCCATCTACAAGAACACCGACCGTAAAGTGTTCGTGACACAGCGTGGCTGCCCCATGCCGTGCACCTTCTGCTTCCACCACGCGATGAAGAAGAAGGTCTATGGCGCCCGCAACAGCGAGTACGTGCGCAAGCGCTCTGTCAGCCATGTGATCGACGAGATCAATGATGTGCGCAAGCGCTACAACTTGAAGTTCGTCCACTTTGTCGACGACATCTTCAACTTGCGCAACGACTGGCTGGAAGAGTTCTGCGAACGCTTCCCCAAAGAGGTCGGTCTGCCCTTCGACGTCATCTTGATGGCGAACATGACCACCGAGCGCCACATCGAGCTGCTCAAGCAAGCCGGTTGCGTGTACGCGCGCATCGCTTTCGAGGCGGCCAGCGACTACGTGCGCAACGCGGTGTTCAAGAAGCACACCACGCGCCAGCAACTGATCGACGCGTCCGGCTGGATCAAGAAGCACGGCATCCGCCTCGGCTCCTTGAACATGCTCGGCGGTCCGGGCGGCACGCTCGAAGACGAGTTCGACACGGTCAAGCTGAACATCGAGTGCAAGGTCGACCACCCGCTCGTGTCGTTGATGCAGCCGTACCCCGAGTTCGAGATCAACGACATGACCCGCGAGATGGGCTACTCGATCGCGGGCTACGACGACTTCCCGACCAAGTTCAATCGCACGACGTCCATTTTGTTTGACAACAAGGTGGAGATCGAGAACTTGCACAAGCTCTTCCCGATCCTCGTGCGCTTCCCCTGGTTGATGCCGCTGGCACCCAAGGCGATCAAGCACCGTTGGATGCAGAAGCCGCTGCTGATCATGTACATGCTGTTCAGCGAATGGATGGTCGCCGAGCAAGCGAAGATCTACGCGCATGCGCAAGGCCTGTCGGGTCCGCGCTATTGGGCGTGGGTGGACTTCGTCTACCGCTTGGGCACCAAGGGCGTGCTGCGCGTGTACACCGCCTTGTTTGCGCGCTTCTTCGACCGCTTCTTCACGCCCAAGCAGGCGCAACTTGCCTTGCAGATGGGTGATGAACGCGTGGTCGCGCACATGGACTGACAACGCACCTGACTTGACAAACAGCGAGGGCGCCCCGTGTCGCACGGAGCGCCCTCGCTTCTTACCCTCGGCAATCTCAGGGCACCCAAGTCACCGCCAGCGCGTTCGTCGCGTTGTTCTGCGAGACCGTGCAGAACGGCGCCGCGTTGCGGTAGATGATCTGGTAGTGCCAGGTCCCCGGGGCGACTCCGCCTTGCACCGAGATGGGCAGCTGTCCCGGGACGCTGTAGCCGTACTGGATGTTGCCGGCGTTGGCGTTGCGGATGTAGACCCGCTTGAGGTTGCCGCCCACACAGCGCAGACCATCACCGAAGGGCGTCGGCGGGTTGGCCAAGGTGCCTTGCAGCAGCACCGTGGTCGCCGTGCCCGGCATGCCCGAACCCGAGAGGATCAGCGTGTCGTTGCTGATCGAGGGGAAGCCGTTGCCCCACAGCACCGCACCCAGAGCATTGACCGAGTTGCCGCAGCCGCGTCCCGCCGCACCGTTGTTGCCGCAGGGGCAGATCGGGGCCGAGCCGCTGTCGCAGTAGCTGATGCCCGCGGCCGGATCATGCATCGTGTCCAAGGCATCGAGGTCGTCACCGGGCGTACCAGCGAATTGGCGCGGCGACATCAGGCCCAAGGCCTCGGCCGGGATCAGGATGCCCGGGCGACCGGCGCCACCCAGCGGCGGAACCAGGATGTCACCCGGCATGATCGGCGCGCCGAAGATCGAGTCCGGTTGACCGATCACTGCCGAACCGCGACGCACGCTGAAGAGCAGCATGTCCGTCTGGCCGGTCATCCAATCGAAGGGCTGCGCGCTGACTTGGTACCCGGCCAAGCCGTTTTCCGCGATAGCCAGGGCATCGAGGTCATCGGTGTCGATGCCATTCAGGTCCAGACCCAAAATGCCGGCCGTGGCGTACACCGCAAGCGCGCCGCCCGGAGCGGTGAAGAGCACATCGCCGCCCACAAACCCGTGCAGCACAGCCGAGCCGCTGTTCGGCATCATCGTGATCGGGTCGATGAACTGCGCATCGAGCGAGAAGTAGGTGCGCGTGGTGCGGGCAAAGTTCGGATCCGGCACATCGCCGTCGAGCGCATCCAAGTTGTCACCGAACGGAGTGCCGGGAGGATTCTCGATCAGACCGAGCCCGGGGTAGACCGCACCGCTGCAGCTCGCGAGGCCGTTGCCGTCATGGAGGCCCAGGTTCCCGCCGACAAAGGTGCCCGGCATGATGGGCATCGGGGGCAGACCAATATCCATGAACGCGTCGGCAGCTTGGTCATTGCAAGGTGCTTCGTTCCAGACAGCCGGGGCGGCCGGCGTGCCCACGATGCCGCGCGACCAGTAGTCGACCGAGAAGGCGATGCGGCGCCCGGGGTTCAACGCGCCGGTAGCGTTCGAATCCAGTCGACGATCGAGGCCATGGCTGATGGCGTCCACTTCGATGCGGCCCATCGTGCCACCGGGGTGGCCTACGGTGATGGCGTGCTGGGCCAAGGCCAGGCCAATCGGCGGGAAGACGCCGGCAGATTCGGTGATCCCGGGCACGGGCAAGGGGCCCAGCGCGGGGACCAAGGTGGCCGGCAGAAGCAGGTCACCTTCGGTGATCGGAGTACCGGTGAAGGAATCGGGGATTCCGACCGTCGGGCTCTTCCAATCGACCCCGAAAATGGTGAGTTGCGGGTTCTGGGCGATCGCGCTCGTCGAGAGGGCGAAGACGGCGAGGGTGGCGGTGTACTGGCGCATGGCTGTGTCCTGTTGCGTTGCTCGTGAAGGTCCCGGGCCGCGCCTCGCGGCCCTTACACCTCCTCAGGACGGACAGCGCGGCCTCGTGGAACGAAAACCAGCGCGTACAGAGATCCGGACCTAAATAGTTGCCTTACAAATACTTACGGCTGCGCGTTAGGCCCACAAGTGGGCTAGAACCGCAGCTGCAGCAACGACACATCGTCCTCGAACTCGGCGCGGCCTTGGATCTCCTGCATGGCGGCGTGGATGGCGTGCGGGTTTCCGCCTGTGCCGGCGACGCGTGCCACGACTGCGGCGAACTCGTCGTACTC
>CAIKQM010000557.1 GCA_903829565.1 uncultured Planctomycetota bacterium | reverse complement strand
GCTGCGATTGCAGCCACGGCCCAGCCACACGCACCGTGGTGGGTCATTCCCGCCGATGACAAGCCGACCGCGCGTGCCCTTGTGGTCGAGGCTGTTGTGGATGCTTTGGAGGGCCTTGATCTGCGCTGGCCCGAGTCTTTGCCCGCCAAACAAGCCGAGTTGGCCGAAGGTCTGCGACGACTGCAGCACGAGTAGCAGGGCTGCTCGCTACACTTTGCGCCACCATGGCCGAAGTCACTCGTCGGATTGGTCTGTCGCTCGGTGCGGATCTGTGTTGGCCCAAGTGCTACGAAGACATCCTTGCCAAGCTTGACCTGCGCTTGAAGCTCGGGCGCAACACCGTGCGCTTTCACAGCGAGCGCGTGCGCCTTGCGCCCTATGACCTGCAGCAACCGTGCGGTTGGGACTTGGTCATTGATCGCTTGACGCACTGGTACCCGCTGCGGCGCGAGTGGATCAAGAAGTCGATCCTGCTTGACGGGTTGTATGTGTTCAACAACCCGTGGGCGGTGCAGTCGATGGAGAAGCACACCACCTACGCGGCGTTGATGCGGCTGGGTATCCCGATTCCGAAGACGCTGATGCTTGCGCCGCGCGAGTACGACGAGAAGCCTGACTTGCGCGTGACCTTGCAGCGCTATGCGGATCTGTTTGATCTGCAGCAACTAGGCGAGCAAGTCGGTTACCCGTCCTTCGTCAAGCCTTACGACGGCGGTGGTTGGCAAGGTGTGGTCAAGGTCGACAACGCCGCCGAGCTCAAGCAAGCCTACGACGCCTCGGGCAAGTCGCTGTTGCACTTGCAGAAGGGCGTCGTGCCCTACGAGCGCTTCGTGCGCTGCATCGGCTTTGGTGCACAAACGAAGACCGTGTTGTACGACCCGTCGCAGCCGCTGCACGGTCGCTACACCACCGAGACCAACTTCATCAGCGCGCAAGACCAGCGCTTGTTGGAAGACATCACGCTGACGATCAACGCCTTCTTCGGCTGGGACTTCAACAGCTGCGAAGCCTTGCTCCAACAAGGCGTGTGGTGGCCGATCGACTTCGCGAATCCTTGCCCGGACAGCCAAGTGACTTCGCTGCACGCGCACTTCCCGTGGTTGGTGAAGAGCTACCTGCGCTGGAGTCTGTACTGCGCCGCGACCAAGCGCCCGATGCGCGCGTTGCCGGCCTGGGACGAGTGGTTCGCCATCGCCGATCAAGAAGGCGATTGGAAGAAGAAGCTCGCGTTGTACGGCAAGAAGGCGCGCAAGCACTTTGCGCAAGAGGACTTTGAATCCTTCTGTGCCACGCATTTGGCGCACCTTGACGAGGTCGCCAATGACTACTTTGGCACCGAGGCGGCGCGCGAAGCGGTGCGCATCAAGGTGGCCGCGTTGTACCCGGCCCACGAAGTCGAACAGTTCACGCAGCACTTCTGGGATGCGATCCAGTCGTGGCGTGTGCAAGACAAGGCCGAGCGCGCGCCTGTCAAATCCAAGCCTGTCAAGAAAGGTTGACACATGTCCAAAGAGCACTCCACATGGCGCTCCGAGCGCTTGGATAATGCCGAGGTGCGTTTGACGCGCTGGGGCATGGTCGGCACGCCGGTGCTGATCTTCCCGACCGCGGCCGGTGACTCCGAAGAGTGCGAGCGCATGAAGATGGTCGATGCGCTTTCGCCGCTCTTGGCCGCGGGCCGCATCAAGATCTACTCGGTCGATTCGGTGGCGGGGGCCTCGTGGCTCGACAAGGACACGCCCAAGCACCAAGCCGCGCGCATGCAGAATCGCTATGACGCGTTTGTGGTGAACGAGGTGGTGCCCGCGATCCGCGTCGATTGCCGCGCCACGGACTTGGACATCATGGTGGCGGGCGCGTCGATCGGCGCGTTCAACGCGCTGGCGTCGGTGTGCCGCCACCCGGACTTGTACTTTGCGGCGCTGTGCCTGTCGGGCACCTACGACCTGCAGAAGAAGTTCATGGACAACGAAGGCACCCACGAGTCCTTCGTGATGTCACCGCTGCACTTCCTGCCGCAGATGCAGGACGGCGAGCACCTGCGCCGGCTGCGCGAGCGGTTCGTGCTGTTGGCCCATGGCAAGGGTCGTTGGGAAAGCCCGGAGGAGTCGTGGCGCGTGGCCGATGCCTTGGGCGCCAAGGGCGTGCCGAACCGGGTGGATGAATGGGGAACTGAGTGGGATCACGACTGGCCCACGTGGCGGCGGATGATGCCCCAGTACTTGGGCGAGTTGCTGGACCGGCGCGCGGCCGAGCTGGCGGTGGCCCCGTTGGCCCAGGTGGCTGTGCCTGCTGCCAGCCCTGCTCCGGCTGAGCCCGCGGCCAAGCCAGCCCGCAAGCCGACCGCGCGCAAGAAGCCCGCTAAATGAAAAACGCCGCCAGCTGCTGAAGCCGACGGCGGGCACGATGGGAACTTCGCGGTGCGAAGAGTCTTGCCACATGAAAACTACTGCCCCAAGGTGGGGGCGGCGGGAAAACGAACCAGAAAAGTGGAGGGCCCGATGCTAAGTCGCCGTCTGGTAAGAGCTTGCATTTTGGTGACTACAGCCCTTTGGGCCACACTTGGCGGCCTCGCCTGCGCCTCTGTGCTTTCCCCTAAGGGCCTCACTGCGCGCCCCAACGTGCTCCTGATTTACGCCGACGACCTCGGATATGGGGAATTGGGCCGCTACGGCCAAACCAAAATCGCCACTCCGAACCTCGATGCCTTGGCCGCCGCCGGCCGCCGGTACACGCGCGCCTACACCGGCGCCCCCGTCTGCGCTCCGGCGCGCTGCATGTTGTTGACCGGTCGCGCTCCGCTCGCTGCCCAGATTCGCGACAATGTCGAGGTCCAGCCCGAAGGCCAAAAGCCCCTGGCCGCCGACACCCCGAACCTGGCCCGCAGCCTGCGCGCCGCCGGCTACGCCACCGCGCTGTACGGCAAATGGGGCCTCGGGCCCGTCGGCTCCAGTGGCGACCCGAACGCCCAAGGGTTCGAGCAGTTTTACGGCTACGCCTGCCAGCGCCACGCCCACAGCCACACGCCCGCGTGGTTGTGGCGCAATCAAACGCGCAAGCCGCTGGCGCCCGGGACCTATGCGCCGGACCGGTTTCGCGACGAGGCCCTGGAGTTCGTGCGCACACGCGGCGAGCGGCCGTTCTTCCTGATGTACGCGACGACGATCCCGCACATGGCGATGCAGGTGCCCGAGGACTCGCTGGCCGAGTATGCCGGGCGCTACGGCGAGACGCCGTACACCGGCGGCCGCGGCTACACGCCGCACCCGACCCCGCGCGCCGCCTATGCGGCGATGATCACGCGCTTGGACCGCGATGTGGGGGTGCTGCTGGACGAGCTCCGCCGCCGCGGCGAGTTGGAGCGCACCGTGGTCGTGTTCACCAGCGACAACGGCCCCACGCACGATGTGGGCGGGGTCGATACCGAGTTCTTCGCCTCGGCCGGCGGGCTGCGCGGGCGCAAGGGCAGCTTGTACGAAGGGGGTGTGCGCGTACCGCTGTTGGTGGCGGGACCGATCCGGGGACTTTCCGATGGTCCGCGAGTCTCGGATCGGCACATCGCCGGCTGGGACCTCGCCAACACCGTGCTCGACCTGTGTGGACAACCCCGCCTCCCCGGCGAAGGCGAGTCCTTCGCCCCCAGCCTGCGCGGCGAGCCCCAAAAGCCCCGCTCACCCATCGTGTGGGACTTCCCCGGCTACGGCGGCCAACAAGCCGTCCTCATGGGC
>CAIKQM010000556.1 GCA_903829565.1 uncultured Planctomycetota bacterium | reverse complement strand
CCTCGTGCCCCAAAGCGTGCCAATCGTGCCTAGGCGGCCCTGCGGCTACTTGCCGGTGCCCTTGGCCTTTTGCTGCTCGGCCTTCAGCTCTTCCAGCAGCTGATTGACCGCCTTGTCCATGTCCTCGTCGCGCACATCCTTGAAGCGGATGACGCCCTTGTGGTCGAGGACATAGATGGTCGGCCAGCCTTGCACGCCCCACTTGGTGGCCCAGGGGCCGCCGGTGGTCTCGTCAATGGCCTGGCGCCAAGGGATCTCCTGCTCCTTGAGGATCTTCTTAACCTTCTCGGCATCACCGTCGCTGTTGATGCCGATTAGGGCGAAGGGCTCGTCTTTCAGACGCTTCACGAGCGTCTTTTCGTGCGGGAGCATCGCACGGCAAGGGCCTCACCAATAGCCCCAGAAGTCGAGCACCACCACCTTTCCGCGGTAGTCGCTGACTTTGAACTTCACGCCGTTCTCGTCGATGGCTTCTTGATCCGGTGCGACCTTGCCGATGGTCAGGTTCTCGGCCACGAACACGAAGGCTTCGGCCATCTGGCCAAAGGTCTGGTCGCCGAAGGGCGCCTTCACATCCGCGTAGTCCTTCGCCAGCTTCTTGGCCATCTCCAGAATGGCTGCATCCGCATTGGGATCGCCGCCGGCCATGGAGATCTTCTGCTGCGCCATCTGCCACTGCATGAAGGCTGCCGCGCCCTTGACGTTCTTGTGCGGCGAGCTCTCTTGCAGCTTCGTCAACAGGGCTTCGTACTGCTCGGGCGCGACGATCTGTTGCGCCACAAAGGGCAACATGTCGATCGCGGGCGAGGTCAAGTAGTTCGCCAAGACCGTGTCATAGGCGGCCACAGCTTCGGGCATGCGGCGCGCTTCCATGGCGACGTTCATGACCGCGATCAAGGCCTTGGGAGCCGTCTCCGTGCCCTTGGCCTCTTCGGCCAGAGCTTGGAACTTCGCCAAGTACTCGGGTGCAGGCTTCTTGGTGTTGAGTTCCTTGCGCTTAGCCTTGTCGGCCGCTTGGTACTCAGCACGCCACTTCGTTTTGGCCTCTTCGTACTCCTTCGTCAGCGCTTCGTGTTTCTGCTGGAAGGCATCGCCCTGTCGTGCATCCGAGGTCGGAGCAACGAAGACGGTGGCACACAGCGTCAACACCAAGCCTGCGAGGAGCGAAGACGCGCGCAACAGGCGGTTCATCGAGGATTCCTTCGTAGGTCTGCGCCCAGCAACCCGACTGCGACGGCCGAAGGGTCCTGCACGCGCACAGAGTGTACCGTGTAGGGCATGCGCCCTACGCTGCTCCCCGCTGTGGCCCTGAGTCTCCTCTTGGGCCTGACTACCGTTGCGTTTGCCATGTGGACGCCGCAGGCCGAGCCCGGCCCGTTGGTGGTTGCAGGTGGTGGTGGAACGACGGCGGCGATCTCCGACGAGTTGTTCCGTCTAGGTGGTGGCAAGGATGCGCGCATGGTGCTGATTCCATGGGCTTCCGAGGACCCGAATCAGGGCAAAGAGCTTGAGGTGTTCTGGAAGGAGAAGGGCGCCACGCATGCTGTGGCGATTGCCGAGGACGCGACTCTGGCCAAGCAACAGCTCGCCGAAGCCCAGATCATCTGGATGGGTGGTGGCGATCAAAAGGTGCTGTTCGACAAGTTGAAGGCACTGGGTCTCGATACTGAGATCGCGCGTCGTCATCGCGAAGGTTGCGTGGTGGGTGGGACGAGCGCAGGTGCCGCGATCCAATCGCGCGCCATGATCCTAGGTGGCGAGTTGGCGGACTTGCAGAGCATCAAGGTCGGAGGCACGCAGTTGGGCGAGGGGCTCGACTTGTTGGGTGATGCCATCGTCGACCAACACTTCATCAAGCGTCAGCGTTTCACGCGGCTTTTGGCTGCGGTGCTCGATCGCCCGCAGTTGGTGGGCATGGGCGTGGAAGAGCGCACAGCAGCCATTGTGCGCGGATCGCGTGTGCAGGTGGTGGGTGAAGGCCAAGTGCTGGTGATCGATGCACGCAAAGCGCAGTTGCAACCCTGCGAAGCGGGTGCCCAGCATTCCGCGCGCGGTCTGCGGCTAGATGTGCTGCGGGCCGGTGATGCCTACGATTGGAATCAACGCTAAGCGTGCCGGAGGTCGGCGATCAGTAGCATAGGGGCATGATGCCGCTTAGTGAGGCCTTCTGGGTTGCGGTCGTCTTGGCGTGGGTCGCGTTGACCTTGTCAGGGACCGTGCTGAGCGTGGTGTTGTTGGTGCGCATGAGCCGGCTCCAACGCCGGTTGCAGGATGTGGAGCGCGAACTGAACGCTGCGCGCCCGCAAGCGCCAGTGCCTCCGCCTCCTCCCGCACCTGCGCCTAGTGCGCCGCCCGCGGCTGTTGTCGCAGAGCCTGTGCCCACAGTTGAGCCGTTGTACGCGGGTTTGGAGGCCGCGGCGCACACCACCGAGCACACGACCGAGCGTGGCGGTGTCGAGCGCTGGCTCGGTGTGCGCGGAGCGGCTGTGCTGGGCGGCATCGCGCTTGCGATTGCGGGCTTCTTGTTCGTTCAGTACTCGATTCAACGCGGCCTATTGGGGCCTGAGGCACGCATCACCATCGGCGTGTTGCTGGGCCTGGGTGCTTGGCTTGGCTCCATCCCGCTGGTGCGCAAGCAGTATGTGCTGCTGGGCAATGCTCTGTACGCCGGTGGTACCGTCGCGCTGTTCGCCGCCGCTTGGGCTGCGCACGCCTTGTATGGTTTGCTTGACATGCCGTATGCCTTTGCTGGCATGTGTGCGGTGACAGCGATCAGCGGTTGGACCGCTGTGCGACGCGATTCTCAGGTCATCGCCATCTTGGGGCTCGTGGGAGGCTTCGCTACTCCGCTGGTTCTGTCGCGCGGTGGCAATCATCCGATCCAGCTGTTCGGGTATGTGTTGCTGCTGGACTTGGCCTACTTGTTTGTCGCGTCCAAGCGCCGTTGGCCGTCGGTAGCCACGGTTGCAGTCCTCGGCACGGCCGTGCTGCAGGCCGCGTGGCTCTTCCTGCGTGCCGAAGCCACCGATGGCACAGTGGCCTTGGTGGTGTTGGGGCTGTTTGCCCTGCTGTTTGCAGGTTGGACCTTGTTGCGCGCCGATGCTGCTCAACGCGGCTTCACCTTCGGTATGGCGGCGGCGCTGCTGCTGCCCTTCGCCTTTGCAGCGTACTTTGCACACGAAGCCAGTTTCGGCCCGGATTTGTGGCCTTTGGCTGTGTTGGCCGTCTGCTTGAGCAGCGCAGCCTTGCTGATGGCCGTGCGCAGCACGCACCACCAACTTGCCGTAGGTGCTGCTGCTGGCTCCATCTCGATGATGGTGGCATGGTGCGCGCGTCGCGACTTTGTGCTGGAGAGTGCGCAAGCCTGGCAACTTGCCGGCTCGCTCGTGGCCTTGGCGTTGGTGTTCGCTGTCGGTCTCGAACTGTCAGGGCGTAGCCGTGCCGCTGGCCGTGTGGAGACTGCGCGCCTCGCACTCGCGGTGTTTGCCTTGCCCGCGTTGCTGTTGTGGATGCCACTCGTGACCTTGGGTGTAGCCGTGCCGTTGCATGTGCTGGTTCTTGTGCTGGTCGTGGTGTGCGCGCTACTGGTGCGACGGCTGGCTCATGGTGGACGGCCCGAATGGATGTGGGCAGGTGCTCTGGTGGCCGGCGTGGTTGTGTGGTTGTGGTCTGTCGAGCACCCGAATCCACAGTTCAGCGCAGCATGGCCAGATGCATGGGTAGGAGCCCTGTGTCTGCTTCTTTTGACAAGCACAGTCAGCGCAGTAGCCCTCTGGCTAGTGCCGCGCGAACAGCGCGCAGCAGCCAGTGTTGCGCCCGCTTTGCTGGCGTTTGGCGTGGCTGCAGCCATTGGCTTCAGCGCGCCAGCCCGCGAGGCCAATCCCTCCTTGTGGGCCTTGGCGCTGGTGCTTGCTCTGCTACCGCCGCTGGTAGCCGCAGTACGTGCGCAATCCTTGGTGGCACAAGCACTGACCTCACTGGCCGCGGTCATG
>CAIKQM010000555.1 GCA_903829565.1 uncultured Planctomycetota bacterium | reverse complement strand
GTTCCTGCAGGGCGATGTCGCCGCGCAGACGGAGCGCGTGCTGCAGAACCTGTCCGCCGTGCTGGTTGCCGCGGGCACGGACCTGTCCAAGGTTGTGAAGTGTACAGTGTATTTGACAACCATGGAGCACTTCGGCCCGATGAACGAAGTCTACGGACGCCACTTCAGCGGTGACTGCCCGCCGGCGCGTGCCACCGTGGCGGTCGCGGGCTTGCCGCGCGGCGCATTGGTCGAGATCGACTGCATCGCCTTGCCGTGAGTGCGCAGACGGAGCGCCCGACGCGTGCAGCGTGGATTGCGTTCCTCGCGATCCTCGTTGTGGCTGTCTGGCTGCGTGCCGCGGATTTGGGGGCCTTCCGCAACGGACCGGACGATGGTTCGTACCTGCACTCGGCGCGCATCCACACATTGGAGCGCGGTCTCGATGTGTGGAACTGGCCGGCGCAGGATGTGGCGTGGTTGCGCGAGCTCTTCGCGAACTATGCCGATGAGATCAACACCTACCAGCACAGCTACCTGCACCAGTGGCTGACGCGCTGTTTGTGGCGCGGAGGCTTGGGTGCGATCGAAGCACTGCGCTGGTCGAGTGTGCTCACCTCGCTGCTGGGTGTCTGGTTTGCTTGGCTGCTGGCGCGGCGTGTCTTCCCGGGCCAAGTTGCGGTGGCCTTGTCGGGGGCCGCTCTTGTGGCCTTGCACCCGCTGTTGGTCTTCTATGGGCGCACGGGCTGGGGTCAAGCGGGCTTTACAGCCTTCTACTTGGGCTTCCTGGCGGTGGCATGGCGTCTGGTTGGTGATCCGCGGCCGCTCTCGCGACGCTGCGCCGCGTGGTCGGGTGTGGCTTTGGCCGCGACCTCGTGCCTGGCCTGGGGCTGGCAAGAGAACGTGGCACCGTGGATCGTGGCCTCCAGCGTGGTGGTGCTCGCCTTGCGTGTGGCAGCACCACTGCCGGAAGATGGTTCGCTGTGGGCGCGTCTGTGCGATCGTCGCATGCTCGCCTATGTGCTCGGCTGCGTGCCGGTGGGGGCCGCGACCTTGGCGCTGTACTTGTGGTCGCCCTTTGCCCAGAAGTACTGGTTCGATCCTGCCGGACGCGCGCAGTTGCCGTGGTTGGAGCTCAAGCAACGCACGCTGGCCGACTTGTGGGGCGAGCAGCGCGCAGCCGAGCTGGTTGGCTGGTTGGTGCTGGGCTTGGCTCTCTTTGGCAGC
Organism: uncultured Planctomycetota bacterium; assembly: GCA_903829565.1. Lineage (GTDB taxonomy): Bacteria > Planctomycetota > UBA1135 > UBA1135 > SXXH01. The sequence continues at coordinate 5,573 of CAIKQM010000555.1, read as the reverse complement.
GTGGCGCTGTGGCGTGAATCGCGCCGTGCTTGCGTGTGGTTGGTGGGAACAGCACTGCTCGGTTGTCTAGTTCTCTTGACGCTGTTCGGCGATGCCTTCTTGTTGCGCATCTACCTGCCCGCGGTGGCCTTGACCTGCTTGCTCGCAGCGCGCGGAGCCATGGCTTTGCCCGGGCTGGCCTTGCGCAGGGCCACAGCTGTTGCCGTGCTGGGCTGGGCGTTCGTCGCCTCCTGCAGCACCCTGTTCGGTGCCATGGAAGGGACCTTCTTCCTGCGCACGGTCTACCAACGCGCCTCGGAACAGCCCAAGGATCAACGCCACTGCGACACCGAGCTGTACCAACGTCTGGCGAGCGCGCACCAAGCAGGTGAGCGCATTGGTGTCGCCTTCGACAAGGTGCCCATCTACAAGCTGCTCGACCTGGGCTTGCGGGCCGAGGAGATCGCTCCTTCGCGCGACATGCCGCGCACAGCCGCGCCGCAGTGGATCGTGGGCATCGTTCCCATCATGCAGCAGCGCGGTTGCTTGCTTGCCGATGGCGGTCCGTATGAGTTGGTGCTTACCGATACGGTGGGACGGCACGGGCTCTACCGCTTGGCGCCTGCGCGCTAGACTGTTGTGCATGGTGCGTCACCTCGGACCTCTTGCTGCGCTTGTCTTGGTCGCTGCTTGCACCAAGCTCGATCCGCCGCGTGTGGCGCGCGTCGAGTTGCGCGCTCCGGATGAGCGTATCGACGCGCAAGAAGATGTGCGTCGCTCGCGGGCCGAGGAGCAGCGCATTGCCGCTCTCGCCATGGATGTGTGGGCCGTGCCGTTAGGGGCCGAGCGCGAGATCCATGTGCCTGCCACGCATGGCGGTGCGTGGTTGGTCGAGGCGGGTGTGGATCTCACGCAAGCACCGCAGGTCGATCGTTCTGTGGTGGTCGAGCTGTCGGCACGCGTGGACGGTCAGAGTGGCACCGCCGGTGAGCAGGTCTACCTGCGCAGTGCGACTTTGCGCGAGTGGGAGAGCGGTGCTCCGTTTGCTGCTCCTGCACGCTTGGCTCTGCCTGGTGGCGCAGTGCGCATCGTGCTGGCTGCGCGTGTAATCGGAGCTTCGCCAGCTGACGCTGCTTTGGTGCGTGGCGTGTACGGCATTCCCGTCGCATGGCGCGATCGCAAGATGCCTGCAGCGGATGCGCCCAATGTGCTGTTGTTGTCGATCGACACGCTGCGCGCCGATCGCTTGGGCTGCTATGGCTACACGCGGGGTACATCGCCGCACCTCGACCGTTTGGTGGCCGAGGGAACCCTGTTTGAGTGGGCGTACAGCAGTGCGCCTTGGACGCTGCCTTCGTATGCGTCGCTCTTCACCAGCTTGCTGCCTGCCGAGCATCGCGCGGGTGTGGTGAGCGAGCGTGAAGCACGCTTTGGCACGGACGATGTCGCACCCAAGAAGACCACCGAGTTGTTGCGGCCGGATGTGGGCACGCTGGCGGAAGCCGCGCGTAGCGCAGGTTGGCGCACGGCTGGCTTCTACTGCAATCCGTACATCGGTGCGAGCGCAGGTGTCGATCGTGGCTTTGATCGCTGGGTGCGCTACCAAAGTGGTGCGAAGGCCGGCGTGGATCTTGCGCAAGCATGGATTGCCGACAATGCCAAGCAACCGTGGTTGGCCTTTGTGCACCTGATTGATCCGCACATGCCCTACGCGCCGCCGGCGCCGTATGACGAGCGCTTTGCGGGCACGAAGGTCGAGGACTTGCCGGCGTGGCCGCCTTCGTTAGGTGCGTTGCGGGCGCAAGCCGATGATCGTTTGCGTCAGTTGTGCTCTGACTTGTACGACGGCGAGATCGCTTACGCCGATGCGCAACTCGGTCGACTGCTCGAGGCCTTGCGTGTGTCAGGAGAACTGGACAACACGGTGGTGATCTTGCACTCCGACCACGGCGAGGAGTTCTGGGAGCATGGTGGCTGTGATCACGGCCATGCTTTGCATGAGGAACTGCTGCGCGTGCCCTTTGCAATCGTGTGGCCGGGTCATGTGCCGGCCCAGCGCATTGCCACACGCGTGCGCACGTTGGACTTGTACCCGACCTTGGCCGAGTTGCTGGGCTGGCAGGCTCCGCATGCTTTGGCGGATGGCGTCAGCCTCGTGCCGTTGTTGCAGGGGAATGCGCCTGCGCATGACCGCCGTGTGACCGCTGAGGCCATCTTGTGGGGCGATCGTGAACACAAAGCCCTGTTCGACCAAGGACTCAAGTACATCGCCAGCGGCAAGGATGGTCAGACCTACGCTTGGAACAGCGGGGCTTTGACGCCGCTCGATCCCGCGCAGGGAGCTGCTCTGCGCCAGCAGTTGCTGGCACGCCATGCCCGTACAGAGGCCGCGGAACGGCCCCGCGCCGAGTTGCGCTTGGATCCTGCTTCGAAGAACGAGCTTGCCCGCATCGGCTACGCCGGCGACTAGCTAAACTCTTCACCCCGAAAACGACGGGAAAGTAACCACGGGACAGTCCGAGTCTCAAGGACAGTCCCGGTCACAGCACAGTCACTGGGCGCGCTACAGGGAAACGCATCATGGGTCTCGCTTGCGGAATCGTTGGTCTGCCGAACGTTGGAAAGAGCACCATCTTCAATGCCATCACGGCAGCAGGAGCTGAGAGTGCCAACTATCCGTTCTGCACCATCGAGCCGAACGTAGGTGTGGTGGATGTGCCGGATGAGCGCTTGAGCATCATTCACAAGTACATCAAGACCGATCGCATCGTGCCGACGAGCGTCAAGATCGTCGACATTGCCGGCTTGGTGGCGGGTGCTTCGCAAGGAGAGGGCTTGGGCAACAAGTTCCTCGGCAACATCAAGGAATGTGATGCCATCTTGCACGTGGTGCGCTGCTTCAAGAAGGGCGACATCATCCACGTGTCGGGCAGCGTCGATCCCAAGCGCGACATTGAGATCATCGAGCTCGAGCTGCAGTTGGCGGACCTCGAAACGGTGTCCAAGGCAGTGGATCGCGTGGCCAAGAAGGCCAAGGCGCAGGACAAGGACGCCATGGCGCAGAAGGTGGCGCTCGAGAAAGCCAAGGACGCACTTGAGCGTGGTGTGTCGTTGCGTGGCATGAGCTGGACGCCGCAAGAGCGCGAGGCCATTGATCCGCTGTTCTTGATCACGATCAAGCCGGTGCTGTATGTCGCCAACGTGTCGGATGACGACATGGAGGGGACTACGCCCGAGGCCGAGATCGTGCGTGCGCATGCGCTGGCCACAGGCGCGCAAATGCTGCCGATCTGCGGCGACATCGAAGGCGAGCTGATGCGCATGCCGGCAGAGGATCGCGGCGCGTTCCTCGCCGAGTTGGGCATGAAGGAGCCCGGGCTCAATCGCTTGATTCGCTCGGCGTACAACTTGCTGGGTCTGCAGACCTTCTTCACTGCGGGCCAGATCGAGATTCGGGCCTGGACGATCCACAAGGGCGACACTGGCCCTGTGGCGGCCGGCAAGATCCACACCGACTTCGAGAAGGGCTACATCCGTGCCGAGGTGTACTCCGTCAACGACTTGGTTGCCTACGGTAGCGAAGCCGGTATCAAGGCCGCGGGCAAGCTGCGCGTGGAAGGCCGCGACTACGTCATGCGCGATGATGACATCGCGCACTTCCTGATCTCCAAGTAAGCGGTTAGGGACTGCCTAGCCAGTCGTTGAAGCCTTTGAGGCCACCGATGCGGTGGCCGTCGCGCCACAAGCCTGTGCGTGCACGATCCAGCGCACCGTCGCGCGTGGTGAACCACCACTCTCCATCGGCGCGGCCATGCACGAAGCTCCCATAGGCGCGTGTGCGACCATTGGGCCACAGCAGGCGGAAGGGGCCATGGCGCTCGCCCATGACCCAGTGTGAGGTCTCGTAGCGTGCGCTGTCTGTGCGCCATTCCACGCACTCGCCGTCGCGGACTCGCTGGCCCTGCGCGTCTCCCTGCAGCACTTCGCTCTGGAGTGTGCGGTTCCAGCGCCAGGTGCGTGCGCTGCGCCCATCCGCTTGGGGGCTTTCGGTGTACACGACCCATTGGCCGAGTCTGCACTGTGTGGTGCCTTCGGCGTTGACGCATGTGCGTCCCAAGCAAGCCGCTAGGCGTACCAAGGCCACGCGGCAGCGATGCACCAGCGGTGCTCTAGGGATGGAGTGCACTCGCAGACCAATCTACCGCCGCCGCAGGCTCGTCGCCGAGCACCAGTCCACGCGCTCCCAGGGTCCAAATGCCCGCTTGTTGTGCGCTTGTATCGAGGCCACCGGCGGCGAGGGCGATCACTGTCTTCGGCAGACTCGGTAGCACCTGCGTGTGCAGTGTCGCATCTACTTGACCTGTGAACGGATGCCGCGCGTCGACGAGGATGGCTTCGGGCTCAACCGCCACAGCACGGGCAGCATCGGCTGCTTGGCGCACCACTACATGCACCGCTGCGCCCAACTCGCGTACGAAGGCACGCAGATGGGCAAGTTGGGCATCCTCCAGCAACGCGGCCTCCAGCACGATCGAGTCCGCACCGTAGAGGAAGCTCTCGAGCACCATGTCCTCGTCGAGGACGCCGCCATCGCGCACGCGATGCAGGCGTGCGAACTCACAAGCACGCAGGTCTTCCAACGCTCCTTGGTCGCGCAGCGGGTCTGTGCCTACATAGACGAACTTCGCGTGGGGCTTGGCATCTGCCAAGCGTGCATGCCAGCGCGGCCCAGTAGCTGCCGTGCGCACCGGCGCAAAGCGGCCGGGCTCAGGCGCTTCACTCAGCGTGTGTGCACTCCATGGCACAGCGCGACGTTGGCGCAAAGCCAGAAAGCGTGGTGCTTGCGTCGCCGCCAAGAAGCGCTCGCGCCTCCACGAGTCCACATGCACCAAGTCCCGCAAGCGTTCCGGATCTTGCACGCGTCGACGCTTGCTGGACTCGGCGCTGATGTGGTGGCGCCACTCTGCATAGGTCAGAGATGTCATCGGCTGGGCACCGTCATTGTTTGGGCATCCATGGCTGCGAGCATACGGCAAGGAAGTTCGCAGCGATGCGCGCTCCCTCGGGAGTTAGGAAGGACTCCGGGTGAAACTGCACACCAAAGCGCGGCAACGACGCGTGTTCACAAGCCATCACCACTCCAGTCTCCGTCCACGCGGTGCTGCGCCACGGGCTGCGGATGGTGGGCTCGTCCACGATCAGTGAGTGGTAGCGCATGGCTTCAAAGGGCGAAGGCACACCACGGAACAAAGTCGAACCATCGTGCCGCACGCGCGAGGTGCGTCCATGCACCGGTTGTGCATCCTGGATGATGCGGGCACCGGCCTCTTCCAGCAGTCCTTGGTGTCCTAAACACACGCCGAAGGTGGGCAAGTCGACCGGCAATTCGCGCAGCAGCTGCGGCTGCACGCCCGCTTGTGCAGGGGCCCCGGGACCTGGAGACAAGACCAAGCCGGTGGGGCGCAAAGCCCAGATGTCGCCCGGCGTGCAAGCATCGTTGCGCACCACGCGTACTGCGGCACCCAAGGTCCGCAGTAGCTGTGCCAAGTTGTGCACATACGAGTCGTGATTGTCGATCAGTACGAGCACGAGCG
>CAIKQM010000554.1 GCA_903829565.1 uncultured Planctomycetota bacterium | reverse complement strand
GAAGGCATCCACTTGCTCGCGGTAGCTGGGCGCTTGCTCCAAGTGCCAGCGCGGCAACGCTTGCGTGGCGACTAGCACATTGGCGCCACGCGCGCGGCACAGCGCCACAAGTTGACGCAGATTGCGTCGATAGTTCTCAAAGCCCAGATCCGGAATCGTGCCCGGGTAGTGCACATACGGATCCGCTCCCAGCGGGTCATAGTTGGCGATGGCATAGAAGCCCAAGTCGGTGCGCTCGGCGACATAGTCCGTGAAGTAGCGCCGCCACACCAAGTAGGTGCGGCTGTGGCTGAGCGCGCGCTCGACTTGGCTCGGCCGATCCACAGGCCACGGTGCACGCCAATGCAAGTTGTCGCGTGTGGGTTCGCCACCGCGCGTGTAGAGCGCGCAACGCATGTCATTGATGGACTCGTGCACGAGCACCAGGTCCGGCTGTAGATCGAGGCCTCGTACAGCCAAATTGACAAGCATCTCGTAGCTCGACCAGCCCGAGACACCTAAGTTGATTACCTCTACGCGGCGCGGTGCGAGCGCGGCCGTCAACTTGTCTTCAAGCCGCTGGGACCACACAGCGAGATCATTGCTTTCGCTCTGTCCGTACACGGATGAGCCGCCAGTGGTCACGATGCGGTACACGCCGTCAGGCTTCTCCCACGTCGTCTCCTTACCGCGGAAACCGAGCGCATTGTGGGACGCTTGTTGCTTGGCACCCGGCGGCGTAGCGAACGACGGCCGCAGCGCATAGCCCAAGTACGGGTGCGGAATCGCGCGCGAGGTCTTCTGTTCCGCGGCGCGCTTGAGTGTGCCGTACTCGAGGGCATCGGCGGACAAGCGCGCCAAGACACCTTCTCCGCCCTTGGTGGGGTCCCATGTGGGCGAGGCCCGATCTGCTTCCACCACGCGGTCTGCAATGCGTGAGGTCACCTCCAGCACCACAACCACGAGACCCAACGACACGAGGAGGGAAAGGAGAATCCGCAGCCACACGGGCTTGGTCGTGGTCGGCATCTTCGAGGTCACCATCCAGAGCGGAGCCTAGCGGATGGGCCCTGCCATGCGCTACAGGATCTCCATGCCGAGGAACCAGTCCCTAGCCACACGCATGTTCACCCACGGCAACCTTGTGTTGTGCGAGACCTTGTTGGTCGCCAACGTGCTCAAGGAGGAGTTCGTGGGGGTGGTGCAGCGTTCGTCGTGGGACAACTGGGTCAAAGTGCTCTTCGTGATGGCCCTCGTCGTGGGCTTCATGGGCGGCTTCTTCGTGCTGGTGCAGCGACTCACGCGCGACGCAGTCGGACGCACCCACGTAGCTCTGGCGGGGCGCGGCCTGCAGCGGTGGTTAGTGCACCTGGCCTTGTTGACGGCGCTCTACTTGCTGTACGCGCACCGCTTAGGCTTGCGCGTGTACTAGCGGTTGGTGGTAGGCGCGGTAGGAGCGCAGGCCTTCGACGCCTAGGTACCGCTCCAGCAGCTTCTCATCGGCCTGCAGCAGGTCGACGACTAGCAGGGCATCTAGGGCATCGTTGAAGTCCGGATCGACATTGAGCGCCAAGAGGCGTCCACCCAGCTTCAGGTACTCGCGCAGCAAGACCGGTACGCCCTTCTTGTCGTGCTCCAAGTCCGAGACGAGCGCGGATAGATCGATGCTGCCACCGATCAGCTCGCCTACGCGCTGCGGTGAGAGTCCTTGCATCTTCTGCAGTGCAAACTCCGTACGGGCCGCGACCTTGCCCATGCCCAGCAAGGGCCGGTGCTTTTGCAGGTACTGGGCCATGAGTTGGCGCGACAGCGGATGGTACGAAGCGCTGATGGAGACAGGGCCGAAGAGTCTGCGATAGCGAGGATTCGCCACGAGATAGGCGCCGATGCCTTTCCACAAGAGCAAGAGCGGAGCGTAGCTGCGTTGGTAGTCCAGCGCGACGAAGGACCGCCCGAGCTCAAGTGCTGGCGAGAGACTGCGTAGCGACTTCTCGTCGTAGTGAAAGAGCGTGGCCGTGTAGAGCGTCTCGGCATCGCTGCCACGCACCAGCTCATCCGTGCCACCGAGGCGATAGGCGCCTGCGATGCGCTGCTGTTGCGTGTCCCACAGGATCAAGTGTTGGTAGCGTGCGTCAAAGCGATCTAGGTCGCGCGCGCGCCCTGTGCCTTCGCCGACGGTGCGGAATGTCTGTTCGCGTAGACGTCCTACCTCTAGGAGTGCGTGCGGGATCTGCTCGGCGCGTGCTAGGCGCACTTCGAAACTGCCTTGTTTGGCTAGGAGGCTACTCGGCGGCAGCGCCTCGATTTCGCGTGTGACCAGCTCTGTCTTCACTGGCGCGGCGAGGTCCGCCGGCGGTCGCGTGCGCTGCATCGTGAGACGTCGTAGCAGCTTCTGGGAGGCGACGCGTGTGCGATCGCCCAAGGCGTAGGTGCGCAAGCGCAGGTAATCCGTGCGCGTGCGGTCGTCAGGCAAACTGGACAGCTCACTGGCTGCGATGGGTGTCCCAAAGCGCACCTCGATCGTGCGGCCTTGCTTGTTCAATAGCTCGCGCGGCAGAAGTGCTGTGCGCAGCCGCGGGTGCACTAGGCCCGCAAGTTGGAACAGGGAGCTATTCCGACCTTCAAAGTAGGCCGGGCAAGTCTGCGCGCCCGTGCGCAGCGCCATGCGTGCAATCGACTCACTCCAACGCGGGTCCATCACGCGCCGTTGACGTACTTTGAGGCTGGAGACTTCACCAGCCGGAAAGATGGCCAACATCCCTCCGCGACGCAGGTGCTCCATGGCGCCTCGCAAGGCCCGCGCATTCGCCGCTTGGGCATCAGAGGCGAACACATCCACTACCAAGAACAGCTCGCGCATCTCGACAATGTGGTCGAGCAAGCTATTGACGAGGATCTTGACATCCTTGCGGATGCGGCACAGCTCGCGTGCAAGGATCAGTCCTTCCACCGCACCGTAGGGGTGGTTCGCGCACACAATGGTCGCACCCGTGGTCGGCAGGCGTTCCACTTCGCGTGCATCCGTCTGGACCGTCACACCCAACTCCTGCAGAGCCGAGCTCACAAACTGCAACGCATCGCGCGCGGGCGGGAGCGCTGTGTAGCGGCGTTCCAGTTCCGACAAGGCCAAGACCCTCTCCACGGAACGGGCTACGGGCCGCAGAATGGAATGAGCGGAGGTCAGGCGGAATGTGGGGCGCGTCTGGGTTTGGTCCATAAGGTGCGTAAGCGCCAGCAGCGCTTGCAAAGGTAGCAAGCCCAACGCGAATAGAGGAACGGCAAGGCCCAGATCAAGTTCCTGCAAGACCCGTTGCCGGTTGTAGTCGGGCGAACGCTACGATCCGATCCATGCTGTGCAGCCAAACTCAGATGCGTACCCTCGCGCGCTTCGCCTGTGTGACCATGGCCATGTTGGGACTGGTGGGATGCGCGCAGGACGCTCCGACGAGCACCCAAGGCACCAAGCTCATCGGCTTCTCGCAGATCGGCGCCGAGAGCGCTTGGCGTGTGGCTGAGACGGCATCGATCACGATCGAGGCCAAGAAGCGCGGCTACGACCTGCGAGTGGCGGATGCGCAAGGCCGTTTGGAGAAGCAGCTCGAAGCCCTGCGTGGCTTTGTGGCCCAAGGAGTGGATGCCGTCATTCTCGCGCCGCAAAAGGAGCAAGGCTTCGAGCCCGCCCTGCGCGAGTTGAAGGAAGCGGGCATTCCTGTGATCTTGGTCGATCGCGGTGTGGAGGCAGACCCATCGCTCTTCGCGACCTTGATCGCGTCCGACTTCGTCGCGGAGGGGCGCATGGCTGCGGAGTGGTTGATCACTCACTCCACAGGCGATGTGCGCGTGATCGAGCTGGAAGGCACAGCCGGTTCAGCTCCGGCCATTGATCGCAAGCGGGGCTTTCACGAAGCACTCGCTGCTCACCCGCGCATTCAAGTGGTGCGGTCTCAAGCGGCTCAGTTCACGCTCGCCGAAGGCAAGAAGCAGATGGAGGCCATCGTGCGCAGCGAACAGCAGCCGTTCCAAGCTGTCTACGCGCACAACGATGACATGGCTTTGGGAGCGATGGATGCGTTGAAGGCCGCCGGTCGGCAACCTGGCAAGGATGTGTTGGTCATCTCGGTGGATGCCACGCAGCCGGCCTTTGAAGCACTTGTGCGTGGTGAGCTGTCGGCCACGGTGGAGTGCACGCCTCTGTTGGGCCCGCTTGTCTTTGATGCTCT
>CAIKQM010000553.1 GCA_903829565.1 uncultured Planctomycetota bacterium | reverse complement strand
GGGAAGCCACGCCTCAGGATTGAGTGGGCAAGAGGATTGAGTGGGCAAGAGGATTGAGTGGGCAAGAGGATTGAGCGGGCAAGAGGATTGAGCGGGCCACAGGCAGGCCTACAAATCCCACACGCCCGCGGCCTAAGACTAGGCCGCAGGCGAGGGTGTCCCGTCCTCTCCTACGGGATGCCCGGGGATTCGACCGCGCGACCCGGCCCCCCCGGGCAGGTCGCGCAGTCTGTGCGAGCTCATCACTCGCACGCCTCTCTGTACGACGCTTGCGCCGATTAGTTGAGGGTGGAATCGCGCTACTTACTGCGGCTTTGCACAAACAGAGTGCTGTTTCCACCGCTGCTGGTCGTTCATTCTGTGCGGCGTGAAGTTCGCAGACTTTGACTACCACCTCCCCGAGGGCCAGATCGCGCGCCACCCCGCAGAACCGCGCGAGGCCGCACGCCTGTGTGTGCTGGATCGTGCGACCGGCAGCCTGCGTCACCTGCGCATGGCCGACCTGCCCACGATCTTGGCCAGCGGGGACCTGTTGGTGGCCAATGACACGCGCGTGCGTCCAGCGCGCTTGACAGGCCGACGCGCCAGCGGAGCCGCGGTGGAAGTGCTGTTGGTGGCGCCCGCGCCTCAAGCTGGTGCGTGGCGGGCTTTGGTCAAGCCGGCCAAGAAGCTCCGTGAAGGAGAGGTCGTCGAGCTAGAGAACGGAGCCTTGCGCGCCACGATGGTGCAGCGTGCGGATCGCGAGTGGATCCTGCAGCTTGCGTGCGATGGTGATGTGGATGCTGTCCTTGACGCGCATGGTCGCATGCCTTTGCCTCCGTACATCCTCAAGAGTCGTGGGGCCGAGGAGGATCCGGCCGCGGATCGCGCTCGCTACCAGACCATCTTCGCGGCCGAGCGTGGCGCCATTGCAGCACCCACCGCAGGCTTGCACTTCACCGCGCACTTGCTCGACAGCCTGGCCGCGAAGGGCATCGAACGCACCAGCCTCACGCTGCATGTGGGTCTTGGGACCTTTGCCGCCGTCGAGGTCGAGGACTTGGATGCCCATCGCATGCACAGCGAGGAATGGCGTATTCACGCGGGATGTGCCGAGCAGATCGCAGCCGCTCGTCAACGCGGAGCGCGCGTGGTCGCCGTGGGGACAACGTCCGCGCGTGTGCTCGAGACGGCTGCGGCTGTCGATGGAGTGGTGCGCGCGGGGAGTGGTTGGACCGACATTTTCTTGCGACCGGGAGTGCAGTTTCGCGCTTGTGACGCCTTGCTGACGAACTTTCACCTGCCGCAGAGCACGCTGCTGGTATTGGTCTCGGCCTTCGCCGGTCGCGAGCGCGCCTTGTCGGCATACAACGAATGTGCCCGGCTCGGTTATCGCTTCTATAGCTACGGGGACGCGATGCTGATTGTGTAGGCTATAGCTCCGTCAAGTATAGTTGACGTGCGTATGCGTCATTCCATTTCGTCAAGAGCTGCACGCACGGCGCGCGCAGCAGCGGCAGGATCCGGTGCGGCCAAGATCGCAGACCCCACGCACACGCGTCCTACACGTGCCAGCTCGTGTGCGTTGAGAGCATCGATTCCGCCAATAGGCACGATAGGCAAGTCCGATGTTTGCGCTGCGATCCACGCCATCTCGGCGCCGAGCCCTTGCGCATAGCCCTTAGTCGCCGTGGCGTGGATCGGACCGAAGCCCAAGTAGTCGACCGGCAACTCTTGCGCCGCCACCACCTCGTCGAAGGAATGCGTCGAAAGTCCGATCAGCGCATCCTCACCCAAGAAGGCGCGTGCAAGCACAGGGTCGCAGTCGTCCGTGCCCAGGTGCACTCCTGCCAGCCCGTGCGGCAGGAGCGCGCGTGCGACATCGACGCGGTCATCGACAAAGACCAAGGCTTGCGAACCTTGATCGCGGGTCAGCGCGAGTAGCTGACGGGCCAAGTCGTACGTCGCGCGCGCAGGGCACGGCGCTTCAGGAGAGGGCTGGGTACGCGGGTCCTTTGGGCGCGCTTGCAAGGCGTCGACCCACGGCAAAGCGGCCGCCACACGCTCCAGAACGCGACCATCCGGTGCCAGCTCGGGCGACACCAAGAGGATCAGGCGCAGGTCGGGCAGTC
>CAIKQM010000552.1 GCA_903829565.1 uncultured Planctomycetota bacterium | reverse complement strand
GGCCGCGCTGTTCTCTACAGGCCACAGGGTGGCCACGACTAGAGGCGTGCCGGTGTGCAGGAACTCGCGCGCGATCGACAGTTGCGCTGCGCCTTCGTCTGCGAGTCCTTGCGCTGTGCCACAGGCCGCCAGCACGACCAGCGGTAGAGGGCGCAGGTGCGCGCGCAGTTCGGCGCACGACAACCAGTCGCCATCCAAGAGCAATGCCGGTCCGGCCGCGCGCGATTCCACATGGGTAGCCAGGTGCAGCGCGCGTCCAGTGCTTAGGGCTGCCAGTGTCTGTGCGCGAGTGATGCGTGCTTCCGGCGTGTCAAGTAAACGCGACAGCTGTGCTAGCTCCTGCTGGGCTTCGGAGTACAGCGGCGCGCCTTCCGTCGTGTGCGGATCACCCAGCAGCGTCCACGTCAGCTCGTTCCAAGGCTTGCGGGGCTGCGTAGAGGGCCGCGCAGCCCACAGGCCGGGCAGTACCGTCGTTACGCGCCGTGGTCCGGTTGTAGGTGCAAACGAAGGCAACAGGTCAAAGGGCACTTGTTCCAAGATGCCACAGGCCAGTACCAGCAAGCGTCCTTCATCGCTGGCCGGAGCCACCGGCAAGGCCGATAGAAGCGCGTCAGGTACACCTGACAGCCCGAGCTGGGCCTCCAAGGTGCTGGCCCGCAGCCGCGCCAACGGCTCATCGCCGCTTTGCGCGGCAAGGCTCACGGCTTCAATCGCTTGCGCAAGGTTGCGTCGCGGCACACTCGTTGTCGTCGCGCGTGCCCGGCCTCCGCGGTCCACATGCACCGCCACAAAGCTATCTGCTCCAGCCGCACACACCAGCAACCCCAGCTCGCTGCAAGCGCTCCAAGCTTGCAGATCGGCCGCGCTGATGCGGGCTGTGGAGGGCCGCAGCTCACGTGCTTGCCATGTCGCGAGCACTGCAGCCGCTTCGAGCGGGGAGCCCAGCTCTACATGTGCGCGGGCCAGTTGCACCACCGTTTCCACGCCGATCCACTCACCTGCCACGCTGGTCGGGGTGTCGAGTGTGTGTGTGCGCGCTTGGTCCAGCGCCCATTCGAGTTGCTCGCGCGCTTCTTGCCCGCGCTGCAAAGCCAGCAGTGCGCGCCCCCGCACGGTGGCTGCGTGGGCTTCCACACGCGGCACGCCCACAACTCCTGTGGCCAAGCTCAACGCGTGTTCCGGCTCGCCGCGCAACAAAGCCAGCTCGGCTTGGCCCACGCGCGCTTGCGGTTCTTGTGCATTGGCGTACCAGCGCGCCGCTTCGTCCAAGCGCCCCATGCGCTGCAGTGCGCCGCCTAGCAAGGCGTGCCGATCCTGCAGAATGCGTTGCACGCACTCGACGGCGCGTGCATCCGCGCCGTCAGAACTTGCAGCAAGCGCAAGTTCTGCACACCACGCCTCCACGCTGTTTAGGCTCGCGAGGGCATCAGCAGGTCGATCGTGAGCCAGTTCGATCCACACCTGAGCCGCGCGCAAACGCCATACGCTGTCAGTCAGCAACCACCACCACGGTGTCTGCGCGTTGCG
>CAIKQM010000551.1 GCA_903829565.1 uncultured Planctomycetota bacterium | reverse complement strand
AGTCGTGCTGGAGCATCTGGTCTAGGCTGAGGTCTTTTAGGACAGCACCCGTTCCGGTGAGCACCGGGATGGGTGCTTTGCGTTTAGGGGGGAGGGGAGCCAGCACCAATGTGATACTGGCCCAGCTGAGTGTGCACGCTGTTGGGCTAGCTGGTGCGTTGGACGCACGCAGCGTGGGCTTGGTGTGGGGCACCGCCGGACATTCGGGCAATTTTCGTCGCCGAGACTCGTCAGTGCGAGCCCTGGCTGGCTTTGGCCTCCTCGCCACCCTCTCGCCCTCCGAAGTCACGGTGGTCTCTAGAGGGCCTTGGCCCCTAGAGTTAGCCGCTCCAGGCGAGCGGCCCAAACTGAGCTAGACGCATGAGCGGCTCACGATGGGACAACAACCCAGTTGTTTTGACGAAGTCGAAACGCGGCGGTCGCCAACTCGTGCACAACCAGCTACGCCAGTATCAGATTCTTGCCAGTCGCGTCCGCCCCGGCCCCAACAACGACTCCAACTCCTTCGCAAACCCCTCACTCACCGCCACCTTGTGCTGCGACCCCGCCCGCACCCGGCGCACATGCCCGTCACCGCCCTCGACCTGCAGGTAGAGCTGGTTCTTGCCCTTGTGACGCTCCACCAGCGCCGAGAGGCGTTCCAGCAGGCCGTCGTCCTCGGGGGTTAGGGACACCACCACGGCGCCCTGGAAGCGCCCGATGGCCTCCTCGACGCTCCAGACGTTCTCCAAGAGCAAGGCCGGCTCCTCGCCTTTCTCTTCGAGCTTGGCGGAGATCACGATCACCGCGCCCTCGGCAAGGCGGGCCTTCTGTTCCTCCCACGTGCGGGGGAAGCAGGTCACGCCCACGCTGCCGGTCAGGTCCTCGAGGCGCAGGCGCGCCATCTTCTTGCCTTCCCACTTGCCGGATTTCACGGTGGTTTCGGCCAAGGAAACCACCATGCCGGCGGCGGTGACCTCGGCGCCGCCCTTCAGCCCGGCGAGATCGCACACGCGCCCCGTGGCGAGCAACGACAGCAACCCCGCGCGCTCTTCCAGCGGGTGCCCCGAGAGATAGAAGCCCAGCACCTCTTGCTCGGCGCGCAAGGTATCCGCCTTGGCCCATGCCTTGGCGGGGTCGATGCCGGGGCTCGAGGTGGTGACCTGTGCCGCGGCCGGCTCTTCGGCTCCAAACATGGAAGCCTGGCCCGCCCGTCGGTCGGCGGCAAAGCGTGCGCCTTCGCTTTGAGCGTTGGCGAGGGCCGCCATGAGTGAGCCGCGGTTATGACCGTACGGATCGAAGGCCCCAGCCTTGATCAGCGCTTCCCAACAGACCTTGCCCACCTCGTTGGTGTCGACTTGCGCGCACAGGCTGTGCAGCGTCGGCGCTTGCTGCTTGGCTTGCAGCTTGGCGCGCGCCGACACCAAGGCTTCCACGGCCTTTTGACCTGTGCCCTTGATGGCGCCGAAACCGTAGCGCACAGAGCGTGCCTCGGGCTCGAACTCCCACACGCTGCGCTCGATCGACGGGGCGAGAATCTCCACGCCGCTCTTCTTGGCGTCCTCGACGAACTCGCGCACCTTGGCCGAGTTCGACATTTCGCACGAGAGGTTCGCGGCGAGGAACGCGCTGCGGAAGTTCGCCTTCAAGTACGCGGTCTGATACGTCAGCACGGCGTACGCGGTCGAGTGGCTCTTGTTGAAGCCATAACCACCGAACTTGAGGATGTTGTCCCAGATCTGTTTGGCGGCCTCTTCGGCGCAGCCGTTCTTCACGGCGCCGCTGACGAATTGGTCCGAGAACTTCTGCATGATCTCGGGCTTCTTCTTGCCCATCGCTTTGCGCAAGTTGTCGGCTTCGTTCAGCGTGAAGCCCGACAGCGCACTCGAGATGAGCATGACCTGCTCTTGGTAGACGATGCAGCCGTAGGTGTCGCGCAGGATCGGCTCCATCGACGGATGCTCGTACGTAATCGGCTCTTGGCCGTGCTTGCGGCGCACGAACATGTCGACCATGCCCGACTCCAGCGGCCCCGGTCGATACAGCGCGAGGATGGCGATGAGGTCCTCGAAACAGTCGGGTTTGACGCGCGCAATCAGCTTGCGCATGCCGTCCGATTCCAACTGGAAGACGCCCAGCGTGTCGCCCGACATGAGCAGCTTGTAGGTGACCGCATCACCCGCGGGCAAGTTGTCGAGGTCGGGTGCGTGACCACCTTGCTTCTCGATGTTGCGCAACGACTTCTCAAGAATCGTCAAGGTGCGCAGGCCGAGGTAGTCCATCTTGAGGAGACCCAGCTCCTCCAGATGCGGCGCCGACCATTGCGTCACAATGTCGTCGCCGTTCTTGGCCAACGGCACGTACTCGACAATCGGCAAGTCCGAAATGACCACGCCTGCAGCGTGCGTGGAGATGTGGCGCGCCATGCCTTCGAGCGGCACTGACATGCGGAACAACTCGTCGATCTCAGGGCGATCTTTGCGCAGCGCCTTGAGTTCCTCGTCGGCCTCGATGGCCTCGGCCAAAGAAGGCGCGTTCGGGCCGGTCGGGATCTTCTTGCTGATCTTGTCGATCTCCGACAACGGCAGATCCAGCACGCGTCCCACGTCGCGCACCACTGTGCGCGAGGCCATGGTGCCGAAGGTCACGATCTGCGCCACACGGTCATCGCCGTAGCGACGGCGCGTGTAGTCCAGCAACCGACCGCGGCCATCCATGCAGAAGTCGATGTCGATGTCGGGCATCGATACGCGTGAGCTGTTCAAGAAGCGCTCGAACAGCAAGTCGTAGCGCAGCGGGTCGACCTTGGTGATGCCCAGCAAGTACGCCACCATCGAACCCGCCGCGGAGCCGCGGCCGGGCCCCACGGGGATGCCGTTGTCACGCGCCCAGCGGATCAAGTCCCACACGATGAGGAAGTAGGAGATGAAGCCGAGTTCGCCGATGACCTGCTTCTCGTACTCGAGGCGCGTGCGCGCCTTGCCGTCATCGTTGGGGTAAAGACGGCGCAGGCCTTCTTCCAGCAGCTCCTGGAACAACGACTCAGGGCTGCGGCCGTTCTCAGGAGTGAAGATCGGCAAGTGGTACTTGCCGAACTCGATCTTCATGTCGACCCGCTCGGCCACATCCATTGTGGCCTTGACCGCTCCCGGAAGGTCGCGGAACATCGAGCCCATCTCGTCACGCGTCTTGAAGTACAGCGTGTCGGTTTCAAACTTGAAGCGCTTCTCCTCGGAGCGCTTGGCACCGGTGTTGATGCACAACAGCACGTCTTGCGCTTGGCAGTCTTCGGCGCGCAAGTAGTGGATGTCGTTCGTGGCCACCAGCGGAATCCCGGTGCGCTGGTGAATGCGCACCATGGCTTCATTGACCTTGGTTTGCAGCTCCAAACCATTGCGCTGCAGCTCCAACCAGAAGTGCTCGGGACCGAACATGTCGCGCCATGTAGTCGCGAGCTCGAGCGCTTCTTGTTCTTTGTTGGCAAGCAACAGTTGGTTCAGCTCGCCAGCCAAACAACCGGACAAGCACAGCAGTCCGTCCGCATGCCGCGCGAGGATTTCACGGTCCACGCGCGGACGGAAGTGGTAGCCCTCCAAGTACGCCAGCGAGGCGAGCTTGAGCAGGTTCTTGTAGCCCTGCGCGTTGCGGGCCATCAAGGTCAAGTGGTGGTAGCCGTTGCCTTTGGCTTTGCTGTGCGGCTCTTTGCGCGACTGGCGCGCAATGTAGACCTCGCAACCGACAATGGGCTTCACTCCGGCTTTGCTGGCCGCTTGGTACAGCTCGATCGCGCCGAACATGTTGCCATGGTCGGTCAACGCCAACGCTCGCTGTCCATCCTTCTGACAGGCTGTGACGAGGTCGCCAATCTTGTTGGCGCCGTCAAGCAAACTGTACTCGGAGTGTACGTGGAGGTGTACGAAGTCGGGGGCAGTCATCAGGGGGCAATCATCAGGCTTGCAGGAGTTTCAGCAGGACGGCCTTCGTGGCGTGCAGGCGGTTGGCAGCTTGATCGACGACCAAGCTGCGGCCGCCGTCGAGGACTTCATCCGAGACTTCCACATTGCGACGCACCGGCATCGCATGCAGGAAGCGCGCTTCGGCGCCGCGGCGCAGAAGATCCTCATCGACACGCCAGTTGTGGGTGCGCGCGCGGCGCGAGGCCGACAGCGTCGGGTTGCCATAGTCGGCCAGCGACCACCACGAGCGAGCGTACACGACTTGCGCGCCTTCCACGGCCGCGGCGGCGCTGTCAAAAGTACTGTACGACTGTCCACGGGCTCCGATGGTGCGCGTGACCTCTTCATCCAACTCGTAGCCAGGCGGGTGCGCCAAACGCACCTCCATGCCGGCCCGCGCGGCCGCGTCCACCAGCGAATGCACCACAGCCGGCGAGGCCGGAGTGGGGGAGTGCGTCCACACAATGGCGAGCTTCTTGCCGCGCAGCGAGCCCAGCGCTTCGCGCATCGTCATCAGGTCGCTGAGCGCTTGCAGCGGGTGCCACATAGCGCTTTCCATGTTGATCACCGGCACACGCGCCCACTTGGCCCACGCCGCGATCGCTTCGTCGCGGCGATCCGCAGCCCAAGAGTGACCGGCCATGGGCGGCCGGATCGCAAGTGCGTCTACATAGGTCGACAGCACCGCAGCAGCATCCTTCACATGCTCGGGCGCACGGCCGTCCATGACGCGACCTTCGGCGGCTTCGAGTTCCCAGAAATCCGAGGCGCCGGCGAGGTGCACGGTGTGCCCGCCCAGCTGGTGCATCGCTGCTTCGAATGCGGTGCGGGTGCGTAACGATCCGCGGAAAAACAGCAGGCCTACGCTGCGCCCGGACAACTTCTCGCCGGCCGCGCGGCGCTTCAGGCGCGTCGACAGATCGAGCAGGTCCTCCAGCTCACGGTCGTCAAGGTCGCTTAGGCGGATCAGGTGGGCAGGAGACGCGCTCATGCACCCGAAGATACGCGCCTCCACGCGCTGGGGGAACGGGCAGGACCCAGGAAGCTGTGCACGAACCTTGACAGGCCTTGTTCGGAGGGCTACAACCTTCGCCCTCACGCACCCGTAGCTCAATTGGATAGAGCATCTGACTACGGATCAGAAGGTTAGTGGTTCAAGTCCACTCGGGTGTACCAAACCAAGCCAGCGCGGCCGGTTCGCAAGGACCGGCCGCGCTGACCTCTCCCGCCCGCGCAGCAGCCGCCGGCCCCAGCACGAGCCCAACAGGATGAGCGCAAGCGACTCCGATGCCGCGTGGATGGAACTGGCGCTGCAGCAAGCCCGCGCCGCCGAGGCGCTCGACGAAGTGCCTATCGGTGCCATCGTCGTGTTCGGCGGGAAGCTGGTCGGTCGGGGACACAACCTGACGCGCACGCTTCGCGACCCCACGGCGCACGCAGAGATCCTCGCCTTGCGCGAGGCCTGCCGCACTCTGGGGGCGATGCGGATCCCCGGAGCGGTCGTGTACACCACGGTCGAGCCGTGCTTCCTGTGCGCCGGCGCGCTGTTGCATGCGCGTGCGGCGCGGGTCGTATGGGGAGTGCGCGACGAGAAGTTCGGTGGCTGCGCGTCACTGGGGAGCCTGCTCTCCGATCCGCGCCTCAACCACCGAGCCCAGATCACGGAAGGGGTGGGCGCCACCGAGGCGCGCGACCTCCTCCAGCAGTTCTTTCGCAAGAAGCGCACAGGTCGAGACGAGCCCACGCCCGATAGGTAGGCAACTACAGATTGGTGTTGCGGATGCACGCTCGGACTGTTGCGGCGTGCGATGACGCGACACATCGGAGAGGTGGCTGAGCGGCTGAAGGCACCGGTTTCGAAAACCGGCATGCGCGCAAGTGCATCGGGGGTTCGAATCCCCCCCTCTCCGCCATCACTCATTGCTGCCGCGGCTTCTTGCTGGATGAACACACTCTCACGGAGAGGTGTCTGAGTGGCCGAAGGTACGCGCTTGGAAAGCGCGTGTGTCGGAAACGGCACCGCGGGTTCGAATCCCGCCCTCTCCGCCATT
>CAIKQM010000550.1 GCA_903829565.1 uncultured Planctomycetota bacterium | reverse complement strand
CGACTTCGCAGTCGAGCGTGGTGGGGCGGATCGCGATCGCGTGGCCGTCGGCGGCCACAGCTATGGCGCCTTCATGACGGCTAACCTGTTGGCGCATTGCGATCTGTTCCGTGCCGGCATCGCGCGCAGCGGCGCGTACAACCGCACGTTGACGCCGTTCGGCTTCCAAAGCGAGCGCCGCAACATCTGGGAAGCACCGCAGAGCTACCTCAAGTTGTCGCCCTTCTTGTCGGCCAACAAGATCAACGAGCCTTTGCTCCTGATCCATGGCGAGAAGGACAACAACATGGGCACCTTCCCGATTCAATCGGAGCGCATGTACCAAGCGATCCAAGGCAATGGCGGCAAGGCACGCCTCGTCATGTTGCCGCATGAGTCACACGGCTACCGCTCGCGCGAAGCTGTGCTGCACACGCTGGCCGAGATGTTCGAATGGCTGGACACGCATGTGAAGCAAGCCGCTCCGCGCCGCGGGTAAAGTACGCATGACGGGCATGACGACAGGCGCGCGTCTCAGCTTTACAGCCGCAGCAATCCTGATGGTTGCTGCGGTTGTGTTGCGCGGCTTGTCTGCGGCTCGTTGGGTACCACCCGAGGCGCAAGCGGGCGCCACACAGCTCTTCGCACAACCGGCGCAGATGGTGTCTGCGCATGCCGAGTCACGCAGCGCAGAGTTAGCAGCTCTGATGCCGCCTCCGCGAGCTGCGGAGTACCAGCGCTTGTGGACGCTCTTACCTACGGACTGTCCGCGCGCTTCTGTGTGGTTGGCATCTGCGGTCGGCGAGGACTGGCTGCGCGGTGTGTCGCTGTTGCAGACCGGCACCGAGCCGGAAGCGTTGGGTGCGTTGTCGTTGCTTGCGACGCTGGTGCGCCGAGTGGAGTGGGAGCCGGATGGATTCGGCGCACAGCGCGGCGTCGACGCCGAGCGTGTTGCCACATCGTTTGAGCTGTGGCTCACTCTGCGCGCCGAGTTGGGTGCCGAGTCGCCGTTGCTGGGCGAGGCCACTCTGGTCGCATTACTGACTTGGGGGCGCTTGCTGCACACCGTCGAGCATGCACCGTTCATGACGCTGGATCGCACGACTGCGCCGCGCGCAGCACAGCGCTTGGAGTCCTGGTTCGCGTTCACAGCCCAGCGCCGCACGCGCCTCTCGTCCGCTGTGGCGGTGCGCGACCCCGCGTTGCACGAGGCGCTGCGCACAGCACGCGGTGCACTTGCAGCGTTGGCTTTGGCCTCGGAACGCCGCGATCCGGACTTGGATGGAGAGTGCGGATCATGAAGGCGCACACAGCCATTCAGTGGGGTGCACTGCTCGCCAGTGTTGCAGGGCTCTGTGGCGCAGTGTGGATCGATGCGAATGGGGCCCCAGCAGGCGTGGGCTATGCGCCTCTGGCCGCGGGTTCGATTGTGGCCTTGGTCGCATTGCTGGCTCGGCGTGGAGCAGGCATGCCGCACGATGCGTGGGCACTCTGCGCACGCGTCGGGCTGTACGCGGCGTTGAGCTTTCTCCTCGCGCTGGTGCTCGCGCCTGATGGTGCGTGGCTGTACGCCGAATTGGTCGTGTTGGTATTGCTACTGACACGCGAACGTCCTCGCACCGCTTGGCTAGGCTTCGGTGCCTCGACCTTCGTGTGGTTGTGCATCGCATTGGCCTTCAAGTTGTGGCTGCTGCGTCAAGGATCCTTGCAGCAGTGGCAAGTAGCCCAACTGGATGTACCCGTGGTGTCGTGGGTGCCGCTGGACATCTTGCGGCCATTCCAAACCATCGACATCGGCAGCTTCACGGCCAGCGAGCTGGGCTTGCCTCCGTCGGGTCTTGCATTCGGGCTCACCTCGTTGGTTTTAGCTGTGGGCTTCGTCTCCGCTGTCGCCAGCATCGCGCTGCTCTCGTGGGGCGAAGCCGAGCACGAAGACGATCGCGTGGCGGCGTTGTTGAGCACGTTGCCACCCGCGGTGGCACAGCTGGTCGAAGCTCTGATTCCCGAACGCGAGTGGAGCGCGCTCGGTTTGCACGGGCTGTCCGATCGCAAGTTGGCACGCCGCATGGAAGAGCTCATGCGCGAGCGCGCACGCGCCCTCCAGCACTCGCAAATCATCCTTCAGCATCCAGCAGTGCGCCAGTGGCTGGCATTGCCTGAACAGGGCAAGGAAGCAAACACATGAACCCGCATCGTTGTCTGCTCGCAGGAGCGCTATATGGCGCGCTCGCCGTCACCACCGGTGCCTTTGGCGTCCACGGCTTGGAAGGTCACCTGACCTCCGAGGGCCTAGATTGGTGGCACACCGCGGTGCAATACCAGTTCTGGTCACTGTCCGGTTTACTTGTCTTGGGCCTCCTGACCGAGACACGCCTGACGCGCGCTGCCGGCTGGTGCTTCACCTTCGGCATCGGCATCTTCAGCGGCACGCTCTACGCCATGGCGCTCGGCGCGCCGCGCTGGTTGGGCGCCATCACACCGATCGGTGGACTGCTCTTGATCGCCGGCTGGCTGTGCCTTGGCCTTGCGGCGCGTGGCCGCGTAGCGAAGCTCTGACCGACAGGCAGTGTCGCGTTCAACGCTTGCGCGTGGATATCGCGTAGATAGAGACTTCGCGATCCCGAGCGGCTATGCCCGCCTTCAATTTGTCCTGCAAAGACTTGAGGTACGGAGCCTCATCCCAGCTCAGGGTATACCCGCAAGCCCAGCCATCCTGAGCATCCCCTTTGGAATAAAAACCAGGGCGGTCCGCGCCAGGCGCACCCGTCGTGGTGTAGGGAGCATGGATGAACTTGCCGCCGTACCAAGCACTACGAGTTTCGGCATCAAGCCCGTTCAGAAAATCAGCCGCAATCGGTTCCAAATCTCGATTATGGCGCAGCACAATGTCGTGGACTATCGCACGCTGGGCCTCGTCTAAACCCCAAGTTTTTTCGAATTGCTGGCGTAGCCAAAGGTCGTCCACCTTTCCGCTCCACCGCAAAAGCAAGGCTTCGTATTCCTTACGTTGTTCCTCTGTCGGAAGCAGGCGTTTTTCAATTTCGGCTGCGGCTTGCTCCCATGTTTTGGTCGGCGGTGGACGGTTGTCTAGCTGTTTGCCGGCCGCCTCGAGTTTGGCTTGTACTTCAGGCCATCGATCACCCCAGAAGGCCTCCAAGAATGCTATCGCAGGCGTCTTTTCGCCGGGTGGCCGCACACTCGTCGTGGCTGTCGCTCCAGCCCGCTCAGGCTGTCGCTGTTGCGATGACGGACTAACCGGAGCCTCCACCAGTGTTTGCGGAGTGGCCTCAACACCAAGTCGCTCGTTTGACGCCGTGCGTGGGGATGCCAACAGCCAGACAAGCATGAGCGCCAAGACAAGACCGGCCGCACACAACAGCGCGGCACTCGTTTTGGAAATCATAAGCACTCCTCACAGCTCCCGTTGGCGCTGGCATGCAGTCCAATGCCGGCAGTCTGGCACGGGAGGCTAATGCTCCAAGTATAGCCATCACCGCAGGTCAGAGCCCAACTGGTCGTGTGGGATCCAGTTCCGGGGCCACTATTGGGGGCGGGTGCAATGCACCGTGTCTGACCATTTCTTGTAATGCAGAGTGCCAATTCCGTTCCAGCTGGAACACCATTCCATGATCGTGTGATCGTGGCAAGGCAGCGCCTGCTTACGGTGCAGTCGATCAGGTTGCTGTCGGGGTTCGTAACCCACATGCACTCACCAGGGGCGACGAGTACCGATATGGCTACTGACCCGCAGCCAGGGATACTGTCGGTGCTCATCCACCCATTCCCCTCACAGCCGGAGCATACTTGGATAGGTAAACTCTTTGGAGTGACAGGTCCGGAGAAGAGGAGTGGGGATAGAGTTGCTAGGACAAAAGCAGTGTGCTTCATAGAAACCTGATTCAGGGGAGCTTGATCGACGGGTGAGGCTAAAGAAAAGAGTACTCGCGAACTGTTATCGCAAGTTCACTTTGGATTCTAGTAGCTCTCCCCCGTAACTATTCAAGCACCAATTCCCGAAAAAATCATGAGTCCTGTCTAAGGGGATGTCGACAGCCGCAAGAACTCAGCCAACGCCTGATCGGCATACGCCCGCGTCCAACAATCGTGTCCGACGCCCTCGTAGCGGGATACACGCGGAGTCGCGCCTGCGGCGCGCAGGGCTTCGACGATCATGTCCGTCAGCACTACGGGCACAGCCGTGTCCGCTGTGCCGTGAATCGCCCACACAGGAACGTCGCGCAGCGCTTGGGCGATGTGTCCGGCAGCCGCGCGATTGCGCTCCATCTCGCCCGCCGCATAGGTCGCGGGATAGCCACACAGCGGAGCAAGCGCGCGGAAGCGGCGAGGATGACGGCGCGCAAGCTCCCACGTGCCATGGCCGCCCTGCGACAAGCCTGTCAAGGCAATGCGACGCGGGTCGGCACCGTACTTGTCGACGGCGGCATCCAGCATCGCGAGCACTTCGGTCTCGTAGTGCTCCCACTCTTTGTCGTGCGCCGGCTTCTGCGGGAACACGACGAGGAAGGGCCACTCGTGTGGTGCACGCAGCAGTGCTGGCGCCAAGCCCACAGCCAATTGCAGTTGGCCATCGGTGCCGCATTCCCCGCGTCCATGCAGAAAAAGCAGCGCCGGACCGCCTGGCGTCCATCCACGCGGCACGTGCACCGCATACGGCATAACTTGATCGTTGCCGCGTAGTTCCTCGTACACGAATCCATGCGGCATGCGCGGTGTGCCTTGCAAGTGCTGCGCCCACAGGCGCGTTTCAAAGTAGGTCTGGCCTTGCTTGTCCTTGAAGCTCGCAAGCAAGTGCGTTTCACCTTTCGTCTCCAACGCCAGCCACGTTTCGTTCATGGCGCGGTCGAACACCAAGCCCTGATGCGGCGCATCCGCGGCGGCAATCGGGTTCTGTGCCGCGGGAGACGTGATGAGCTCGGTCACCTCGTAGCCCACCAAGTCGCGCGTGTCGTGCCGCACCACGCGCGAACGATGAATGTCGCCGGAAACCAATACAACGCCCGAGATACGGTGTTGGCCCAGCATGCGGAACAAGCGTTGGCGCTCGTGCGGCCATGCGCCCCAGTAGTCCTTCTTGCCGGGTCGCGTGGCGTCGTTGAAGATCATGCCCGAGCAGATCAGCTTGTACGGCGCGGTGCTGTTGCGCAGTCCGTGCTCGAGCCAAGCCCACTGCGTCTCACCCAGCAGCGTCGGCTTGCCTTGCGCGTCAACGGCCGTGTTCGCGAACCAACGCGCATCCAAGAGCCATGCTTCCACCTCGCCTTGGCGCATGGATGTCCACACACCGTCGGTGCCATCGCCGCACGTCTGCTCGGGATGCGCAGCGACGAACGCAGCGCGCGAAGCAGCCTTGCCTTTGAGCAGGCCGTCCGTGTCGTTGAGACCGAAGTCGTGGTCATCCCACACGGCAAAGATGCGTGCTTGCGAGCGCAGCGCGACCAGGGCGGGATGCATGCGGAAGGCCTCATGCCGTTCCGCCAACTTCGCTGGCTCGGTCGAGTCGATGTAGGGCGTGTCACCCAAGAGCAGCACAGCCTCGGGCTTCCACGTTGCCGCCGCGACCAAGGCCTCTAGTGCCGGATACGCGCGTTCGTTTGCACATGACGCGACGGCGATCTTGGTCCCGCTTGTGGCTTGGGCCGCAAGCGCCAACAGCAGAGCGTGAAGCAGCATGCGCTATATGCTGCCGCAGAGCAGGTCGATTCACTACACTCGCGGTGCATGTCTGCTGAACAACCCAAGCAACCGCGCCCCACGAACTACTGGGAGTACATCCGCGTCGACGACTTGCTCTCGCTGCAAGGCGGGGTCGATCGTGATGAAGCGCAGGTCAAGAACGATGAAGTGCTCTTCATCGTGGTGCACCAAGTGTACGAGCTGTGGTTCAAGCTCGTGTTGCGCGAGTTGCGCCAAGCACGAGCGCTGTTCCGTCAACCGCGCGTGGCCGAGCAGGAGCTGTCGGGTGCGGTGCGCAGCCTCAAGCGCGCCACCACTGTGCTGCGCGCTAGCTTGCCGCACTGGGAAGTGATGGAGACGCTCACGACGCGTGACTTTCTCGCGTTCCGTGACAAGCTGTTCCCTGCCAGTGGCTTTCAAAGCGCACAGCTGCGGCAGATCGAGATCGTGCTGGGGCTCGAGGAGTCGGAGCGCATCGGGCTTGGAGCGTCGGGCGAACAAGGCTATCTCGCTGCGTTGCGCGCGCACGATGGCGCGGAGTCCACGGCCTTGCGTGCCGTGCAAAAGGAGCTCGAAGGCGGCCTGAGTCTCAAGCATGCGATCGATGAGTGGTTGCACCGCACGCCCATCGATGGTGTGGATGACAAGCATCCTGAAAGCGCTCGCGAGTTAGATGCCTTCCTCGCGAAGTTCTTGGAGGCACATGCTGCCGAAGGTCGACGCACCTGCGAGTTGGCTTGCGCCGCCGCCTACACCGAAGAGGAGCGTCAAGCCCTGCGTGGGCGGTATGCGCGCGAACATGAGTCCGTGCGTGCATTCTTTCAGCCTTCCGAAGCCGAGGGCGGTACGCGTCGACGTCGCATCCGCGCCGCGATCTTGCTCATCGAGTCGTACCGCGAGTTGCCTCTGTTGTCGTGGCCGCGCGAGGTGATCGACGCGTTGGTCGAGTTCGAGCAATTGTTCGTCATCTTCCGCCAGCGCCATGCACGCATGGTCGAGCGCATGATCGGCCGTCGCACCGGCACGGGCGGCAGCGCCGGTGTCGACTACCTCGACCACACTGCGCTCAAGTATCGCGTGTTCCGCGACCTGTGGGCTGTGCGCAGCCTGCAGGTGCGCAAGGACGGTCTGCCCGCGTTGACACAGCCGGATTTCTATGAGTTCCGCAATGGTTGACTCAACCAACACGCCGATTCGCGCGTATAGCTCGCCTATGCTGCGCTTTCTCACTCTGCTGTGGCTGCTCTGCGGGCTAAGCGCCTGCTTGCAGCAACCCACGGACACAACCTCGACTACGCCCGCATCCACGCCCAAGCCCGCCCCCAGCGCGGAGACAACCACTCCCGAGCCGACCACTATGGCGATCGCGACCTTTGCTAATGGGTGCTTTTGGTGCACCGAGGCGGTGTTCGAACAACTGCGCGGGGTCACGCAAGTGACGAGCGGCTACATCGGTGGTCAAGTCGACCACCCGACCTACAAGGATGTGTGCAACGGCACGACCGGACATGCCGAGGCGTTGCAGATCACCTACGATCCGGCACAGATCAGCTTTGAGACGCTGCTGGAGGTCTTCTGGAAGACCCATGACCCCACAACGCTCAACCGGCAAGGGAATGATGTCGGCACGCAGTACCGCTCGGGCATCTTCTATCACACGCCTGAACAAAAGAGCTTGGCTCTTGAGTACAAGGCCAAGCTCGATGCGTCAGGCGCATTTGACAAGCCGATCGTGACCGAAATCACGCCTGCTGCGACATTCTGGCCCGCCGAGGAGTACCACCAAGGCTACTTCCGCGAGAACCCCACACAGGGCTATTGCCGCGTCATCATCGCGCCCAAGGTCGAGAAGTTCCGCAAGGTCTTTGCGGACAAGCTCAAGCCTTAGGCTGTAAGCCAAGGTAGGCGCTTAGTCGAGGTGTCCGCGGCCGGAGTCGCCCATCGTGACCTTGCCGCTGGGGAAGTACTCCGACCAACGCTGGCTGACAAGTTTGCTTGTCGACTCGTCGGCGAAGAGCTCTTTCGGGTACCAAGGCTTCATGCGGGCATCGATCAAGATCGGCGCGTGGAAGGAAGCGTGATTCACCACGAGCTCTGACTTGGATGCGTGGATGTCGCTGGAGGGATTGAAGCGGGTGAAGGTGCCCCACAAGAAGTTCGTGCTGCTCTTGGCAAAGCGGCGCGCGTCGTCGCACAGCACCAGCAGCGGCCAATCACGGAAGCACTCATGACGCACGAGGCGTTGAGCCGCTTCGGGATCCTCTGCGTACCCTGGCCCCTCCACCGCCAAAGCACCGGGGCAATACACCTCGACGCGGCGAACTTCGGGCGGCGGGGTGCCACGGAACTCGCGCGGGAGTTCGCGCTGTTTTTCGCCTAGCCCGAGCAGCACGCCCTTGCCGCCTTCGTTGACCTTCGGCCCGGCGTAGTCGAGTGAGTCCATCGACAGATTGCCGAACAGGTACAAATCCGTGCGGAAGTCACAGCGCTCCAAGATGTGCTGCAAAGTCGCCTTGAAGTCGCGCAAGTCGATGGGCTTGTCGACCACCAGCAGGAACTTCGTCAAGGAAAGTTGACCTTCGCCCAAGATGCGGAAGGCGCTGGCCATGGCTTCGCGGCGGTAGCGCTCGCGGACCACCGCGGCGGACAGCGAGTGGTAACCGGTCTCGCCATAGCTCCACAGGTCGCGCACGGCCGGCATCACCACCGGGAAGAGCGGCGACAACATCTCCTGCAGGAAGTCACCGAGATAGAAGTCCTCTTGTCGCGGTTTGCCCACGACGGTGGCGGGCCAGATGGCGTCCTTGCGATGACAAATCGCCTTGACACGCATCCACGGATAGTCATGCGTCTCGCTGTAATAGCCGTAG
This sequence comes from uncultured Planctomycetota bacterium, assembly GCA_903829565.1. Lineage (GTDB taxonomy): Bacteria > Planctomycetota > UBA1135 > UBA1135 > SXXH01. The sequence continues at coordinate 27 of CAIKQM010000550.1, read as the reverse complement.
TGATCGCCGAACGGGCCTTCGGGGCGG
>CAIKQM010000549.1 GCA_903829565.1 uncultured Planctomycetota bacterium | reverse complement strand
GTGGGACCGGCTGGTCGGAGGGATGCACCAAGTGCTGGCTCTCGCGGCCGATCGCGGCCTGCGCATCGGCTTCGAGCCCGAACCGGGGATGTGGATCGAGCGGTACACCGGTTTCTTGGAGCTGCGCCAGCGCTTGGGCTCGACCCCGAGCCCGCTAGGGCTGACCTTGGATGTCGGTCATTGCATCGTGACCGAGGATCTGCCCGTAGAAAGCACGATCCTTGAGGTCGCCCCGTATTTGGTCCATGTGCAGCTCGACGACTCGCTGCCGGGCTACCATTTGCACCTGCCTTTAGGGGGCGGCGTCTTGCCCCTGAAAAAGGTCCTAAACACCTTGCAGGCAATCGGTTACGAAGGCCAAGCGGCGGTGGAACTCGGTCGCGATTCGCACCGCGGCTTCGACCTGGCCGAGCTGTCCTACGGCACCATCCGGCACGCGCTCTAGCACTGTTTTCCTCCTGTTAGAGCGTGCACGATCCTTGCACAGGGGTGGACTTGGACCCCACAATGAGGGGAGACCTGATGGACGACCTCAGCGACAAAGGTGGCGACGGCTTGCGCCAGTGCCCGACCCGTACGGATGGCGCGCAGGTGCTGTTCGCCCACAAGGTGCACAACGGCCAGTGCCAGGACCGCCAGCGCGGGCTCTACCACAAGTGCTACACCTGTGCGTGGAACAACAATTATGTCGCCAAACACGGCTTCCCGGCGCTCGCGCCCAAGAGCTCGGATTTGCCGGCGACACCCGCCTTGGAAGTAACCTAGCCGTCTAGCCCCGCGCGGCAAGCCTAGCCCCGCGCGGCAGGCCTAACCCCGCGCGGCCGCCAGCACTTCGTCTTCGGTCAACAAGCGCTTGCTGCCCTTGGCGCGCTCCAGCACCCGCGCCACGCGCTCGTCGGTCGGCTCCACGCCGCGCTTCTCCAAGAAATAGGTCACATTCGACCGTCCGCTCATCGGACCGACGCCGATCACCTGCTCTAGGCCGACCAAGTCCGCCGGCACTCCCGAGTACACCCGGTTCGCCAGCCAGACATCGCCCTTCTTAAAGGCCTTGATGACCGCCGAGGCGTGCACACCGGTCCCGGTCTCGAAGGCGTCCTTGCCAAACACCGGGTAGTTGTGGGTGATGTCCACGCCCGTGGCCTTGGCCGCGAGTTTGACGTAGTCGCCCAGCATCGTCAGGTCGTTGTTGATCAGGCCCAACAGGCGCAAATTGACCAGCAACAGGTCCATTTCGGTGTTGCCGGCGCGTTCGCCGATGCCCAGCGCCGTGGCGTGCACGCGCGTCGCACCCGCTTCCAAGGCCGCCAGCGCATTCACCAAGCCCATGCCGCGGTCGCGGTGCCCGTGCCAGTCAACGCCCACCGCCGGGTTCAGCTCCTTGGCGATGCCGGCGACATAGGACACCAGCCGCTTGACGCCATTCGGCGTCGCATGGCCGCAGGTGTCGCACACGCACACGCGCTTGGCCCCGGCCTCAATCGCCGTGGCGTACAGCGCCCGCACCTGTTCCGGAGTGGCGCGCGTCGTGTCTTCCGTCACGAACATGCATGGCAGCCCATTCTTGGTCGCAAAGGACACGGCGTCCTTCACTAGGCCCAGCATCTTCTGGAAGTCCCAGTCCTCGGCGTACTGGCGGATCGGCGACGAGCCAATGAAGGCGCACACCTCGATCGGTACGCCCGTGCGTTGGACCATGTCGACCACGGGCTCGATGTCGCTGACCACGGTGCGACAGGCCACGTTCGGCCGAATCGTGAGCTTCAACATCTCCTTCGAGAGGCGCTCAATGTGCTCACGCGCCCGCGGGCCGGCGCCGGGCAGACCGACATTGGCGGTCTGGATGCCCAGCTTGTCCATCAGGTGGATGAGGGCGACCTTGTCGTCCAAGTCCGGGTCGAGGACCGAGGGCGACTGCAGGCCGTCGCGCAGAGTTTCGTCGTCAAACTGGATCGTCCCAGCGGCCTTCCAATCGGGCTGGTTCCAGTCGTGGATCAGGGCGTCGCGTTCGGTGCTCATGGAAGTGGGCTGATCGTAGCACGCCCACGCCCTCGTCCGCAGGCTGGCGATTCCGTATACCTAGGTGCACACCATGCCGTTCGCTCGAGTGATGAAATTTGGCGGGGCCGCCCTGTGCGATGGCCCCGCAGTCCAACGCGCCTGTCACCTGATCCAAACCCACGGCGGCGCACGCCCGTTGGTGGTGGTCAGCGCCCATCAAGGCGTCACCGACCTGCTGGAGACGGTGGCGCGCTCCGCAGCGGAGGGCCACATCGAGGGCGACCGCATCCGCATTCGCCACCGCACGATCCTGCACCAGCTCGGTCTCGACCCCGAACTCCTCAATCGGTACTTCGTCGAGCTGTATGCGTTGCTTGACGAAGTGCGCAAGCGCGGCCAGATCTTGCCGGGTGAGTTGGATCACATCCTGGCCATGGGCGAGCGCATGAGCGCGCGCGTTGTGGCGCAAACGCTCAAGCAGATGGGCCTGCGCGCAGCACCGGTGGATGCGTATGACATCGGGCTGGTGACGGACTCGAACTTTGGCGATGCGCGTCCGGTCAATGGGCAAGGTGAACGCATTCGCGCCGCGTTGGAACAAGTGGGCGGCATCCCCGTCGTCACCGGCTTTGTGGCACGCGATGCGCGCGGCAACCTGACCACGATGGGGCGCAACGGGTCCGACCTCACGGCTGCGCTGCTCGCCGAAGCAGTCGGCGCCGGCGAGCTGCAATTGTGGAAGGCCGTCAGCGGCATGATGACCGCCGATCCGGCACTGGTCAGCGACGCGCGCACGGTTGAACGTTTAGGCTTGGCCGAAGCGGCCGAGTACGCCTTCCATGGTGCCGAAGTGCTGTACGGTGCCGCGCTGGCGCCGGTGCAACGCGCGAATGTGGTCGTGCGCATTCTGGATGTGCGCGCACCGCACGATGCCGGCACG
>CAIKQM010000548.1 GCA_903829565.1 uncultured Planctomycetota bacterium | reverse complement strand
TCCAAGTGCGAAGGACTTAGATGCACGTTTCGTGCGCGTGGTGGATGTCGAGCTACTTTGGCCTATGGCCGACCCTGCTGGCGCCTTTCACCTGCAGAACTTCGTCTGGGACCTCAATGGCGACGGGCGCGACGAGCTCGTTTTGCCCGAGCCCGAGGGCTACCGCATCCTTCATCGCGCTAGCGACGGCGTATGGGTAGGCACACGCCTGAACTCCGACACCGAAGCCACCTCGCGCATCGCCCAAGAGCGCGCAGAAGTACGCAACCAAGGCGAGGCCGCTGGCTTCCAAGCGCGTGCGGGTAAGGCGCGCGGGTTTGGCTCCGAGTTCCTGCGCGCCCCATGGTTGGATTTGCTCGATGCGCTGCCTGCGCCGGTAGTCACCGACATGGACGGTGATGGACGCTTGGACCTGGCTGCACTGGGGCGCACGCGGCTGCAGTGGTGGCGCCAAACGGACTCACTCAGCTTTGATGCGCGCACTAGGTTGCAGACGAACCCGGTCGAACGCGATAGGGCGCGCACCCTCGACTTGTCGTACTCTGCGCGACTAGGGGATCACGATGGTGATCGCCGCACGGATGCGTTGTTGTTTGCCGCGAATCGCCGCGCACAAAAGGCTCAAACGCAAGTGCTCGTCTGGCGTGGGGCAAAGACGGACCAAGAGGATGTGCTATTCCCCGCAGATGGCACGCCTGGGCAGGTGCTGGTGCTGGATGGCATCGCACGAGCCATTGCCCACAAAGATGTGGATGGGGACGGACTGCCAGATCTTGTCGCTGGCGCGATCAAGCCTGACCTCATTGATGCCTTGCGCGCAGCAACCTCGGAGAAGGTTGATGCGCAAGTCTATGTGTACTTGAACAAGCGTGGCACCTACTCCAAGCGACCGGATCTTGCGTGGACGGTGTCCATCAAGGCGGCCCGCTTTGACGCGCAAATCGAAGTGGTGGGCGACCTAACCGGAGATGGTGTGGCCGAGATGTTGGTGCGTAGTGAACCTGAGAAGGCTCGCATCGTGATGTTGCGCAAAGGGCGCGATGGCGCGCTGTCGATGGTCGAGAAGCCACTGTGGGAAGGGCGTTTGGATCCGGAGGCACGCCTGTTGGCGCCGGCTCGCCTCGACAAGACGAGTCCGGACTTGTTCTGGATCACGAAGGGAGGTGTGTCATGCACCAGCTTCTATTGACTGCGCTGCTCGCTGGAGCGCAAGCGGACAACGCCGCCCGTCCCGCTGCGTGGACGGTGGCGTACGAGGGAGCACTGCCCTATGCGATCGCTGATACGCGAGTGCTTGAACTAGGCGGTGCACCAGGCCTCGAACTGCTCGTCATCGGTGCCACTGGTGCCGTCCAAACGTGGAAGCTGCCGGTGGATCCCACACAGTCGGGTCTGCGCGGGGATGCTCTGCTGGCACAGCCTACACGCAGCGCCATCGCACTGGCCTCGAGCGATGGCCGTGTGGCTTTGCCGGATCTCTATGTGTTGGATGATCGCGGCGCGAGTGTGCTGCCTCTCTTGACCGATGGCACCTATTCCAAAGAAGCGCGTGCGATCACACGTCGTGTACGCTTGACACTACGTACCGGCATTCCGCGCTTTGTGCCGTTTGCCCCGGATATCGATCGCGATGGCCTGCCCGAGCTGGTCGCACCGCGAGGCACGCGTCTAGAGATTTGGAAGCGCCCTGTGGCCACAGGCGATGCGCCGGCCGACTACCAACGCCTGGCTGCGGTACGCATTGCCACCACGCGCACGCGCAAGACAAGCGCTGCGCTGGCCTCGGATGTGTTGGAATCCAATGTGCGCATTCCGTCGTTGCGCTTGCTGGACCAGAACGGTGATGGCAAGGACGACATCTGGGTAGAAGAAGGCGAGCAGCGGGCGTGGCACATCGTGGGCGCCGATAGCCGCATCCCCGAAGAACCCACGCGCACGCTCGACCTGTCTCTGTACCGCGACACATCGAGCGAAG
>CAIKQM010000547.1 GCA_903829565.1 uncultured Planctomycetota bacterium | reverse complement strand
GTGTGTCGGACAGGACGCAGTCCAGTTGCTGCGCGGCGAGTGCTTCGCTCAAAGGCTCGATGCGGTCTTCGCGCACCTCGACGGGCGTGCGCGGTTGTCGTTCCAGCACAGGCGTCAGGAAGCGACGCGCGAGGGTCTTGGGCAGTGACTCGACGACGCCCACGCGCAGTGTGCTGGCCACGGCACCGCGGGCGCGCTCGAGGGCGTCTTGCTGGAGTTGAGTCCATGTGACGAGGCTGCGCGCGAGAGTCTCGGCCGCGGGAGTGGGCCGCAGCCGGCGGCCGTCGCGTTGGAAGAGTTCGAGTCCAGACTCGCGTTGCAGGACTCGCAGTTGCTGGCTGATGGTAGAGGCCGCGACGCGCAGGTGCCGGGCCGCCTTCAGCACCCCGTCATGCTCGATGACGGCGCTGAGGTACACGAGGCGCTGGTGGTCGAGGTGTTGCATGGGTGAATGATTCGACACAAACGAATAATAGGCAAGCTCGATTCGGATTGACCGAAGTGGTGGGTGCAGCCGAGGATGCTGCGCATGCATCTGACCGCTCTCGCTCTGATCGACACTTCCTCGCCGTGGCTCTGGGCCCTGTTTGCCTTGGGAGTCTTGGTCATGGTCGTCCTCGACCTGTTTGTCTTCCACCGCAAAGCGCATGCGGTGTCGATGACGGAGGCCGCGGTGTGGAGCGTCGTGTGGGCCGGCCTCGCAGCCGCCTTCGGCGCGTGGGTGTGGTCCGAGCAGGGCTCTGAAATCGGCCTGCAGTTCTTCGCCGGTTGGGCCATCGAGAAGGCTTTGGCGGTCGACAACATCTTCGTCTTCGTGGCCGTGTTCGGCGCCTTCGCGGTGCCGAAGGAGCTGCGCCACCGCGTGCTGGTGTGGGGCGTGATCGGCGCGCTCGTCTTGCGCGGCATCTTCGTGGGCCTCGGCTCGGCGTTGGTCTCGAACTTTGCGTGGAGCCTGCCGGTCTTCGGCGCCCTGTTGGTGATCACGGCCATCAAACTGCTGCGCGCCAGCGGCGAGGCTGAATCACCCGAGAACAACGCCCTGTTCCGCTTCACGCGCCGCTTCATCCCCGCGACATCCGATTACCGCGGCGAGAAGTTCTTCGTCAAAGACAACGGCCGCTGGCTGGCCACCCCGCTGTTTTTGGTGCTCCTGTGCATCGAAACCGCGGACGTGATCTTCGCCGTGGATTCGATCCCGGCCATCTTCGCGGTGACGCAGGACCCGTTCATCGTGTGGACGAGCAACGTGTTCGCGATCTTGGGGCTGCGCTCGCTGTACTTCCTGCTGGAGGGGGCGGCCGATCGGTTTGCGTTGCTGAAGTACGCGTTGGTGCTGGTGTTGTTGTTTGTGGGGGCCAAGCTGATCTTGATGGCTTGGGATGTGCACATTCCGATTGGGATCTCGTTGGGGGTCGTGGTGGCGATTTTGGTGGGGGGAGTGGTGTTGTCGTTGGTGGTCAGGCCGAAGGTGAAGCAGGCCTAAAATCGATACTGGCCCTCTTGAGTGTGCACGACTTGAGCCTGGCAACCGGCTCTGGTGACGTTTGCCCGCGGCTGCAGGTACGAAACACGCAAGAGGCACAGGAAATGTCCGCCTGGGCTAGTGCGGGCGGACTTCCGTGCTGGAGCGGTCCGCTGGCCTAGTGGGCAGGCGGGCCCGGCAGAGCAAGCGTGGGAGCGCTTCGGAGTGTGCCTAGAGCGACGCCACTGCCGAATGATTCTGTCTAGACGCTTGGCGCGTCGCAGCTGGGACCGAAGTCCTGTTCTTTTGACAGAACCGCAACGTGGCACCGCAGAATTCCTGCACACTCGTCTACGCCAGTATCACTTTTCACGCGCCACCCCCTCCAACCTCCCCAACGCCTCCCCAAAGTCCTGCTCCAACTTCGCCTCAAACAACCCCGCAAACAGCCGCGGAATCGGGTCAAACCCCAACTCCCCACCATCCGTCCACGTCGCCCGCGTCCCCAGCGCGCTCGCCTCCAGCACAATCGAACCGCGCGTGGGTTGGTCCACGCCCTGGAAGCGCAGCTCGTAGTCGATCCCGCCGGCGGGGCGCGTTTCCATGATCGTCAGGCTGCCTTTGCCGAGCAGGTCGCCGGCGAAGGTGAGCTGAGAGCCCTTGCCGGTGGTGGGGCCCGCGTAGCTGACGACGAGGGAGGGGTCCTTGGCCGAGCTCCATGGCATCCAGGCACCCCAGCGAGTGGGATCCTCAAGCACCGCCTGCACGCGCTCCGGCGCCGCGGCGAGCTCGCGCGTGGCAGACGCTTCCCAGCGGCGGGGCATGAACACGCCGATCACGACCATCAACAGGAACAGCAGGCCGAAGCCGAAGATCAGCAGCTTGAGTGCGCGCATAGAGGGGCTCTCTACCATATCCACCCCCGCAGCCGTTAGACTGCCGGGTCCCAACGCCATGTTCTGGATCAACCGACCCTACCGCCATTGCCAAGCCAACCCTGGTCGCCTTTCCCTCGGAGGCATCGTGGAGCGCCCGAACTTCGGGCTGGTCTTCCGCGATCTGTGCGAGCTGGACGCGCGCTACCAAGTGAAGAATGTTGGCGCCTATGCCGCGGTCGCCAAGACCTTTGGCGGCGAGACCATCCGCGGCGTGCGCGTGCGCGCGTTGATGGAGCTGATCGGGATGCACCAGGAAGCCTCGTACTTGAACATCACCAACCACGAGGGCTTCAAGAGCTCGGTGTGGCGGCGTGAGGTCGAGGCTTTGGCGATTGTGTGCTACGCCCGCGGCGATGAGCCGTTGACAGCCGCTGACGGTGGCCCGTTCCGTTTGGTTGTGCCCGGCCTTAGCAGCGAAGCCCGCGATGTGTGGAATCTCGCCACCATCGAGTTCAGCGACAAGTCGCTCGACGAAACGAAGAACGGCTCGACCATCCCGCCGGCACGCCCGCGCGAGCCTGGTGAAGTGACCGGGGTCGGCGTAGGCGAAATCGCCAACAGCGACCCGCGCACCTTGGTGGTGCCGCCGCCCGTGCTGCGCGGCTAAAAGAGCCCGCAGTTTGGTGCTCCCAAAAACACGCGAGGCGCAGCAGATGCTGCGCCTCGCGGCTTAGCTGGCTAGCCAGCTAGGTTCACTTCTTGCCTTCGATGGGGTTCTTCATGCCCCAGAATTCCATCGAGTTGAAGATCAGGACGTCGCCCAGGTAGCAGAAGCCGTACACCGGGATGATGTTCAGGGCGAGGAACACGGCTTCGTTGCCCCACTTGGACTCGGTCACTTTGCCGTTCCAGTCGTGGAGGTTGTTCCAAGCGTTGTTCGGGCCGTAGCAGCCGGGGAGGAACGCGCAGGCGGCGAGCGCCAGCGTAGCGAGGGTCTTCTTCATAGTTTGACTCTTTCTTTTGCGGTTGAGATTCCGGAGTGCGTTCCGAGATCTTGGGGGGAGACCATGCCAAGTCTGGGATTCAAAGTCCAGAGCTCACTATGCGGAGATTGCTAGCCGCCTCGTTCTTGCCACAAGCGCACCAGCCGGCGCACCGAGTCATCGGTCTCCAACCGGTCCACTTCGGCACAGGTGAACCAACGTAGCTCCAGCGATTCTTCCGACAGGACTTCCACCGCACCGCGCGGCGCGTAGACCACGAAGCGCGTGTCCAGATGGTCGTGCGCAGGTTCCGAAGGGCGCGCCGGAATGCAGTGAATGTCCAAGTCCAAAGGCCGCGGGTCGATGCGCAGATCGCCAATGCCCGACTCTTCGCACGCTTCGAGCAGGGCCGTACGCACCAAGTTCGCTTCGCCATCGCAGTGGCCACCCAACTGCAGCCAGCGCTGCAGCTTCTTGTGGTGCGTCAGCAGCACACGCTCGCGCGCGCCATCAACTACCAAAGCCGAAGCCGTCAAATGGCCTTCCAGATTGGCGCGCACATGCGCCGTCGTGGGGAAGCGCTCGATCCACGCCAGCATGCGCGTGCGCTCCGAGCTTGGAGGATGCTGCAGCAGCACACTGCGCGCCACGGCGAGATCGCCGCTAGCGCGCAGTTCCGACAGCGATACCAGCTGCACTGTCACCGCTACTAGGTCCGCAGCAACTGGCGATAGCGACCGGCGCGCGAACGCGGCGGCACACCACGCTTCTCGCGGTCCTTGACGATCCAGTCGTGGAACTCTTCGTAGTCGCCTGCGAAGAACACCACGCGATCCTCCACATCGTCGAAGCACAGAATGTGCGTCGCCACGCGGTTCAGGAAGAAGCGATCGTGCGTCACGACGATGGCCGAGCCCGTGTACTCCTGGATGGCCTCTTCCAAGACACGCAAGGTCTCGAGGTCGAGGTCGTTGGTCGGTTCGTCCAACAGCAACACGTTGGCCGGTTCGCGCAACATCTTGGCCAATAGCACGCGGTTGCGCATACCACCCGAGCATTCAGACAACAGCTTTTGCTGGTCCTCGCCCTTGAAGTTGAAGCGCGCGCAGTACGCACGACCATCAAGCACCTTGTTGCCGAAGGGGATCTGCGGGTTGCCTTCGCAGATGTTGTCGTAGACCGACTTGTCGTCATCGAGGATCGTGCGGCTTTGATCGAGCCAGACCATCTTGACGGTGGCACCGATGGTGATCGTGCCATCGTCCGGTTGCTCGCGCCCCGTGATCATCTTCAGCAAGGTGGTCTTGCCGCGACCGTTCGGGCCGATGATGCCGAGCACGCCACCCGGCGGCACTTCGAAGGTGAGCTTGTTGATGAGCACGCGCTCACCGAAGCCCTTGGTCACATCGCGCAGTTCGATGACCTTGTCGCCCAAGCGCGGGCCGGGCGGAATGCGCAGATCGACCGGATCGAGAGCCTCTTCGGCCTTCTGCTCGGTCAGTTCCTTGAAGCGCGCCAAGCGTGCTTTCGAGCGCGTTGTGCGCGCCTTGGGCGTCTTGCGCATCCACTCCAACTCGCGCGAGATGACCTTCTCGCGCGTCTCGTTCTGGCCGCGCTTGACGTCCAGTTCCTTCTGCTTCTGCTCGAGGTACTCGGAGTAGTTGCCCTTGTACGGACGACCGAGACCGCGATCGATCTCGAGCATCCAGCCAGCAACATTGTCGAGGAAGTAGCGGTCGTGCGTGACAAGGATCACAGCACCGGCGTACTCCTTGAGATGGTTCTCCAGCCACTCGACCGCATCGGTGTCGAGGTGGTTGGTGGGCTCGTCCAACAGCAGCATGTCGGGCTGTTGCATGAGCAACTTGCACAACGCCACGCGGCGGCGTTCACCACCGGAGAGCTTCTTCACATCGGCATCCATGGCCGGCAAGCCGAGAGCGCCAGCGGCTTGCCCGAGGCGTTCGTCGAGATCCCAGATGCCCTTGGCGGTCATCTCTTCGCTCAAGCGCTCGAATTCGTCGCCCATGTCGCCGGCTTCGGCGAGCTCGTTGTAGCGCGTTTCGATCGCCAGCAGATGAGTGCAGGCTTCGCGCAAGTTGCCGAGCACATCGAGTGCATCGTTGAGCGGCGGTTCTTGGGCGAGGTAGCCCACCGAGAGCGAGCCAATCGGCTTGACGGTGCCCTCAAAGTTCTTGTCGGCACCGGCGAGGATCTTGAGCAAGGTGGACTTGCCCGAGCCGTTGTGGCCGATGATGCCGATCTTGGCGCCTTCGAGGAACGACAGAGTGATCCCCTTGAGGACCTCCTTCTGTCCAAAGAACTTGCGCAGGTCTTGAACCTGCAAGATGATCCGATCTGCCATAGCGGGCAGAGAAGATAGCCTGCTTTGCCGTCCGTTGGAACGAGGAGGTGAATCTAACCGCCCTTGTTGCGTATTGTCTGGCCATGGGACCTCTCCTGATTGCTCTGTTTGTCCTCCTGGGCGGCTTGCTGCTCGTCGGCCTATGGCTGATGGGGCTTTACAACGGCCTTGTGCGCTTGCGCCAGGCGGTGAAGAACGCCTTTGCCAACATCGATGTGCAGCTCAAGCGCCGGCACGACCTGATTCCCAATCTGGTCAACACGGTCAAGGGCTATGCCTCGCATGAGAAGGACACGCTCGAGCGTGTCGTCAATGCGCGTGCCCGCGCGACCGGCGCCACGACCACGACCGACAAGCTCAGGGCCGAGGGCGAGCTGACGCAGGCTCTGGGGCGCTTGTTGATGGTGGCGGAGAGCTACCCCGAGTTGAAGGCCAACACGAACTTCTTGCAGCTGCAAGGAGAATTGACACAGACCGAGGACAAGATCGCGTACTCGCGTCAAGGCTACAACGATGCTGCGACGAGCTACAACACGGCGATTCATGTCTTCCCGGCAGTGCTGCTAGCCGGCATGTTCGGCTTCACCGCCGAGCCGTTGTTCGAAACGCCTGCAGCCGAGCGCGAAGCTCCCAAGGTTTCGTTCTAGGTTGGCAAGCGAGCTCCTGTGGGCGCCCGTGGCGGGCGGGATCTTAGGCCTCGCCTGCGTGTACGCTGGTTTGCGCGCGGGGCGTCGTCGACGCACGATTGACGACACGCCGACGTCCAAGACGCACGGTGTGTTCATCGGTGATGTCGAGTTGAAGGGCCGCGCCGAGAGTGCCGAGCCGCTCACGTCCTACCTCGCCGGCAAAGAGTGCGTCTGGTACAGCTGGAGCATCGACGAGCATTGGCGCCGCATCGTCCACGAGACCTACACCGACGAGAAGGGCAATGTGCGCACGCGCACGCGCGTCGAGTCGGGCACCATCACCGTAGCTAGCGGTGGTGAGCAACAGCCGTTCCATCTGCGCGATGACACAGGCGCAGTCTTGGTGCGCCCTGCAGGAGCGGATGTAGAAGCCGCAACAGTGCTGTCTGTGACCTGCGGTGTGGGCCACCCCATGTACTTTGGCAAAGGCCCTGGTGGTGCGGTGCCCAATTCGACCTTCCAGCGCACCTTTCATGAGTCGGCGATTGCTGTGAGCCAAAGCCTGTATGTCATGGGACGTGCGCGCGAACGTAGCGATCGTGTGGCGGCAGAGATTGCGGAGGACAAGCGTGCGCAGCTGTACCTGATCTCGGTGCGGGACGAGTCGGCCATCAGCCGCGGCTATGCGTGGGGGTACTGGTTGTGGGTGCTGTTTGGCTTGGCCTTGCTGCTCGGTGGTTGGGCCGTCTACGAACACGACCAAGGCTGGCCTGACACGCAGCGCTGGCAGTGGTACTTGGCTTGGAGCGCTGTGTACCTCGGTCTGCTCGCGGGCGGTTGGGTGTGGATGGTGCACAACTCCATCGTCGGCCTGCGCCAGCGTGTGCGCCAAGGTTGGGCCAACCTCGAAGTGCAGCTCAAACGCCGTCATGATCTTTTGACACAGCTTGTGGCGGTGGTGCAGGGACTCGCAGCGCATGAACAAGAGGTTCAGGAGACCTTGGCGGCGCTGCGTGCCCAAGCAGCGATCGAAGCGCGCAGTGCCAGTGCCGAAGGTCTTGCGGGGATAGCTCCGCGTTTGGTGGCGCTGCGGGAACACTACCCCCGTTTGGTGGCGCAGGAGGGCTTCCTTGAGCTGCAACACGAGCTCTCCAGCACCGAGCAACGCATCGCCTTGGCGCGGAGCTACTACAACGACATCGCCACGGCCTACAACACGCGGCTCTTGGTGCTGCCGGATCGCTGGGCCGCGGCGCTTTCGGGGCTGCGTTCCGAGCCGCTGCTGGTCGCTTCTGACTTCGAACGGGCAGCCGTGGAAGTCCTGAGTTAGACTAGCTGTCTGCTATGGCAGACATCCTCAAAGCACTCGGTATCGGCAAGGAACATTCGGGCGCCTACGCAGGGAAGTGGCTCAAGACCACCGGCCCTGTGCTGGAGAGCCGCAACCCGGCCACAGGCGAGATCCTCGGCACGGTCAAGCAAGCGACCGCGAAGGAGTACGAGGCCGTCGTGCGCGCCGCGCACGAGGCGTACCTGCGTTGGCGCGAAGTGCCTGCCCCCAAGCGCGGTGAGATCGTGCGCCAGCTGGGCAATGCGCTGCGTGAGCACAAGGACGCGCTCGGCGCGCTCGTCACGCTGGAAGTCGGCAAGATCCACCAAGAGGGCTTGGGCGAAGTCCAAGAAGCGATCGACATCGCCGACTTCTGCGTGGGGCAATCGCGCATGCTGTACGGCTTGTCGATGCACTCCGAGCGCCCCGGCCATGCCATGCGCGAGCAGTGGCACCCGCTGGGCGTGGTGGGGATCATCTCGGCCTTCAACTTCCCTGCTGCCGTGTGGGCTTGGAACTCGATGCTGGCTTTGACCTGCGGGGATGCGTGCGTGTGGAAGCCGAGCCCGAAGGCTCCGCTGACCGCCATCGCCATGACCAATGTGTGCCGTCCCGTGTTGGAGGCGCATGGTTTCGGTGCGTTGTTGGGCCTGGTGATCGGTGGCAACGAAGAAGTGGGCACGCGCCTCGTTGAAGACAAGCGTGTGCCGCTGGTGTCCTTCACCGGCTCGTCCGAAGTGGGGCGCCACGTGGGCGCCAAGCTCGCCACGCGCTACGCCAAGGCGATTCTCGAGTGCGGTGGCAACAACGCGCTAGTCGTCATGGAAGATGCCGACTTGTCGTTGGCCTTGCCGGCGAT
>CAIKQM010000546.1 GCA_903829565.1 uncultured Planctomycetota bacterium | reverse complement strand
TTGCGTCGCATGCTTGAGGACGCACGCGAGTATGGTCGCCGCATGGATGCGGCCAAGACGGGAGCTGCCGCGCCTGCGTTTGATGCGCGTCTGGCTGCTTTGGTGCCGTATGCCCGCGCCGAGAAGCCGGTGGCGTTGCATGCCAACGATGCCCGCACCATTCTCGCGGCCTTGCGCTTTGCCAAGGACGAGAAGCTGAACGCCGTGCTATATGGCGCGGCCGAAGGTTGGAAAGTGGTCGATGTGTTGGCGCGTGCAGACGTGCCGGTCGTCATCGGTCCCGTGCTGGCTTTGCCCAATCGTCGCGAAGATCCGTACGACGCGGCCTATGCCAATGCTGCGGTGTTGGCACGCGCGGGTGTGCGCTACGCCATCATGGCGGATGATCCGGAGAACACGCGCAACTTGCCGTTCCATGCGGCCATGGCGGCGGCTCATGGTTTGCCGCACGAAGAAGCGGTGCGCGCGGTGACGCTCTATCCGGCGCAGATCCTTGGCCTAGACAAGCAAGTCGGCAGCCTCGCACCTGGCAAGGTTGCCGACATTGTGGTCACGGATGGCGACCTGTTGGATGTGCGCGCACCGGTTACGGCCTTGTGGATTGGTGGTCGCAGCGTGCCGCTGGAGAACCGCCAAACACAACTCGCGGATCGCTACCGTGCGCGCATCGACGCTGCGATCGCCGCTGGGATCAAGGCTGCAACCGGAACGAGTCGATGAACGCACGCCAGCTCGGTTCCCAGTGACCGAGCGTGGCTTGCGGCCCGACGAGCTTGAGGAACCACGGGCCGTTGGGTGTCTCCACAATGGCGGCGAGCAAGCGATAGTTCGTGCGCTTGCCCGCGGAGGCGTTCATGCCACCGCTCCACTCGCCGGTCAGATCGACATGGTGCACCACGAGTCCATTGATCGTGCGTGTCTCGCGCTTCAGTGCGCTCTTGGGGTCGCCACTGGGGACACTCCACTCGTTGGCCCAACGATCGATGTTGGCTTCCACCGAGCCGCCCTGGCCGGGGAAGAAGAACACGATCACATCGCCATCGGCCTCGTCGCTGCCTTGCTTGGGCAAGCGGAAGTGGGCCTTGCGCATGGCCGAGCTGGGCTTCTCGACGACCCAACCTGCTTGCGGGGTCATGACCAGTTCGCCGGGTTGCGCCGGTTGCGGCGTCGCTGCGGTGAGGGCGCGGTCAGCACTCGCGGCGGGAGCGGCTTGTGTAGGCGCGGTGGGCGCAGGTGTCGTCGCTGCAGGCTTGGGCTTGTCGGTCGGAATGGTGGCTGAGGGGCCAGCACTCTGGACCTTCTTCAAGTGCACGGGTTCGTCGTCCGAGCAAGCAGCCAACGAGAGCAACAGACCAGTGGTGGAGAGCCAGCGGAGGTGATTCATGACGCGCACGAATGTAGGAACCACTCGAGCGCTCGGCCACCATCGGCTCTCAAGTCCGGCTGTTCATGATGAGAAAAGCGGCCAAAGCCAGCCACAACACGGTTCCCAGCACGCGCTCGGCGGCAGCGGGGTCTCTGTGGCGAATGCGCGTGAGCTTGAACTCTTTCATGCATGCTCCTTTTGGGTGGCCTAAGACCTAGAATGCGCACGAACGCGCCCAAGGCTATACGCAGATAGGCGCAGGACCTGTAGCGTGGACTAGCCATGAAAGAACTAGAAGTCACCTGTCCGTGCTGCCAAGCGCGTTTGACAGTCGATGTGCTGACCTCCAAGGTCATGCGCACGCGCCTTCCCGAGGCCGAGAAGGCGCGCGATCCGTGGGCTGCGGCCAACGAGAAGGTGCGCGACCGCACGGCGCAAACAACCGACAAGTTGGATCGGGCCTTGGGTGACGAGAAGAGCAAGGACGCTCGTTTGGACGATGCGTTCGAGAAGGCGCGCGATAAGTGGCGCCGGGATCAAGAAGGTTGAGACAGGCAAGAGGGTTGAGAGAGGGCAGACAGCTATGAGCGAGAGTCGCTACCGCGCCGTGAAGGCGTACCGCAACATGGAGTTCATCAACTCGGCCGAGGCCCGCGCGCTGCGGATTCTGGCCGAGTACATGGAGCCGGAGTCGCGCTTCGATGAGTTCAAGGTGCGCGACACGATCGTGTTCTTTGGCTCAGCGCGCATCTTGTCGCGTGACGCGGCGCAAAGTTTGGTTGACAAGGCGCGGGCCGGCGAAGGCGACTTGGCCAAGGCCGAGAAGAAGCTTTGGATGTCGCGCTACTACGAGGACACGCGCGAGCTGGCGGCGCGCCTCACGCGTTGGTCCAAGAGCCT
>CAIKQM010000545.1 GCA_903829565.1 uncultured Planctomycetota bacterium | reverse complement strand
TCCGCGACATCCGCATGCTGGAGTACTCGCCTGAATTGCCGCGCCGCACGCAACTGGGCCGGCGCAAGGAAGCTCCTGTTACGGCAGCTGTGCCCGCGGGTCAGGTCGCCCCGTTGGTGCGAGCCGCAGGTGGCAAGCCCAGCTACCGCGACGAAGCACCGCCCTTGCTAGGCACCACCAATGTGGTCGGCGCGGCACCGCACGGCCACGACCTGGATGCGTTGCGCTTCCGGCCTGTGGTGCTGTGCTTCTGGACGACCTACCAAGAGGCGCAAGTGCCGCTGTTGCCCGGTGTGCGCAAGCTGGTCGATCAGTACGCCAAGGAAGGCGTGGGCTTCTTGCTGGTCTCGAACGAAGACGTACCGGTGGTGGAGGCATGGGCAACTACACAGTCGCTGCCGTGTGCCGTGGTGTGTGATCCCAGCAATCGCATCTACACGGACTACGCTGTGGCCAAGGTGGGCTTGCCGCACGCCAAGTTGTTGGGCGTGGACGGGCGCGTGGTCTGGGAAGGCAACCCGGATTGGAAGCAAGAGCATGGCAGCTATCTCGATGAGCCGCTGGCGCGCTTGTTGGAGTCCAGTGGGTGGAGCGTCTTGCGCCAAGGCGAGGCCACGGTTGCGCAAGCGGTGGCGTTGCATGCCAAAGGTGATGTGCGCGCCGCGCTGGCATTGTTGGAGCCGTTGCAGCGCATGGAGGTCGAGCATCCCGCCGTGGCGCAAGCACAAGCACTGCGCGCACAGTACGACGCGGAGTGTGCGGCGTTGCTCGTACGCGCAGCGGCGTTGCGCACCGAAGGTCGCGTGCTTGCGGCGGGCCGTGAGCTGACGCGGGCCGTCGAGCAGTACAGTGGACTTGACAACGCTGCGCGTGCGAGTGCCCAGCTGAACGAGCTGCAGGCCAACAAGGCCTACAAGGCGGCGCAACGCGACTTGAAGAAGGTCGAGGCGGCCGAAAAGCAGCACGCTGCAGGCAAACTTGACGCCGCCCGCGAGGCAGCGCAGGCGTTGCTCACCAAGTGGGATGCACAAGCCGATCCCGAGTTGCTGGAGCGCGCCAAGGTCTTGCAGTAGCGCGCTGCACCTAGACGGGCCTGCTCAGGCCGCATCCATCTCGGGTTCGTCACCGGCTTCGACACCCGCATCGTCAGCGGCCTCCCTCGGGGCCGCAGGCGTGTTCTCCGTCGTGAGGCCCAAGGCCAGCGACTTGCGCTTGGCCACCACCTCTTCATCGACGACGAACACCTGCGTGTCCTGCCGTGACGGCAGTTCATACAGCACATCGAGGAGCAAGTCCTCGACGATGGAGCGCAAGGCGCGCACACCCGTCTCGCGCTGCAAGGCGAGATCCGCGATGGCGGCCAACGCACCCGGCGTGAACTGCAGTTCCTTGCCTTGCATGGCAAAGATCTGCTGGAACTGCTTCACCAACGCGTTCTTCGGCTCTTCCAAGATGCGCACCAAGGCCGCGCGATCGAGGGTGTCGAGCGTCGCGATGACCGGCAAGCGACCGACGAACTCGGGGATCATGCCGAACTCGACCAAGTCCTTGGGGATCAGGAAGCGCACGAACTCGTCGCGCGCGGCGCGCTCCTTCTGCACACCTGCATCGCTCGGCACCATCGCCCCGGCCTTCTTGGCGCGCTCGACCAACTCGCGGGCCGCTTGTTGACGACCGAAGCCGATGGCATCGCGCCCCACGCGGCGCGCGATGATGTCTTCAATCGCCGAGAAGGTGCCGCCGACGATGAAGAGGATGTTGCTGGTGTCGACCTGGATGTAGGCCTGTTCCGGATGCTTGCGCCCGCCTTGCGGCGGCACATTGGCGACCGTGCCTTCGAGGATCTTCAGCAACGCTTGTTGCACACCTTCGCCCGACACGTCGCGCGTGATGGACACATTGCTGGTGGTGCGCGCGATCTTGTCGATCTCGTCGATGTAGACGATGCCTTGCTGCGCGCGCTCGACATCGAACTCACAGTTCTGCAGCAGCTTGAGCAGGATGTTCTCGACATCTTCGCCCACGTAGCCCGCCTCTGTGAGTGTCGTAGCGTCCGCCATGGCGAAGGGGACATCCAACAGCTTGGCCAGCGTGCGGGCCAAGAGCGTCTTGCCAGAGCCCGTCGGGCCCACGAGCAACACGTTGCTCTTCTCGATCTCTACGCCACCGGATTGACCGGGGTGCGTGGCCTGGTGCCGCAAGCGGTTGTAGTGGTTGTACACCGCCACGGAGAGCACCTTCTTGGCGCGTTGCTGTCCGACGACGAACTCGTCGAGCTTGCGAGCGATCTCGATCGGCGTCGGCAACTGACGCGAGAAACCGGCTTCGCGCCGTTGTCCTAGCGAAGGGCTGGGTGTGCTGCTGGCCGTTGCAGGCGTGCTGGCCGTGCGTGCAGCCGCATCCGGATTGCGACGCTGTTCTTCTTGCAGGATCGAGTTGCAGATCTCGATGCACTCGTTGCAGATGTAGACGCCGGGAGGGCCTGCGATCAAGGAGGTCACATGGTGACGGCGCTTCTCACAGAAGGTGCAGCGCTCCACATGCCGTCCGCGTCCGGTGCTCGAACTCATATCCTCAAGTCTACTCTGTTCGCCTGCGCGTGCTGCATACCTTACCTGCACGAAAGGGAGGCAATGGGCGGCCCAGAACGACAGCGGGCGCCCGCAGTGCGGACGCCCGGAAAAATCTTCGGCTGCTCGCCCAGCCTCGCACGCGTGGTGCGCTCAGGTCTTCGGAGCTTCCGGTTCCTTGGCGATCACTTGGTCGATCAGGCCGAAGGCCTTGGCTTCATCGGGGCTCATGAAGTTGTCGCGATCGCAAGCCTTCGCGACCTCCTTCGCCGTGCGACCGCTGTGCTTGGCAAGGATGCCTTCCAGCGTGCCCTTCAGCTTCATGATCTCCTTGACTTGGATCTCCATGTCGAGGGCCGTGCCTTGAGCACCGCCCCACGGCTGGTGAATCATGACGCGCGAGTTCGGCAGGGCAAAGCGCTTGCCGGCCGCACCGCCCGCCAACAGCACCGCGCCCATCGACGCCGCCTGCCCGAGGCAGTACGTGTGGATCGTCGGCGAGATCAGTTGCATGGTGTCGTAGATCGCCAGACCCGCGGTGACGCTGCCACCCGGCGAGTTGATGTACATCTTGATGTCTTGCGTCGGGCCGCTCTTGTCGAGGAACAAGAGCTGGGCCATGACCGCGTTGGCAACGGCATCGTCGATCGGCGTGCCGATGAACACGATGCGGTCTTCCAGCAGGCGCGAGTAGATGTCGTACACGCGCTCGCCGCGGCCGGTCTTCTCGATCACCATCGGAATCGGCATGTAACCTTGAGCGTCCATCGCGGTCTCCTTCATAGCGGGATTGGTGTGGGTATAACGCATCAGTGTGCTCGCGGCCTCAGGCCGGCTTGACGGTGGCCTTCTCGCGCAGGAACTTGCGCACCTTGCGCTCGAGGATTTCGATCGCGAGTTGATCGAAGCCGTTGTTCTCTTGGTACCACTTGCCGACTTCTTCGAGCTTGGCGTTGTTGCGCGCCGCGATCGAACGGAGTTCGGCTTCCATGTCTTCCTTGGTGACGAGCAGTTGCTCCTTCTCACCCACGGCTTGCACCAGGAACAGCGCGCGCAGACCGTGCTCGGCCGCCTTCAGCGACGCCTCGCGGTTCGCTTCGACTTGCTGGCGCACGACTTCTTCGGGCGCTTGCTGTTGGCGCAGTTGCTGTTCCATTTGCATCAGGCGCGAGCGCGCTTGCTCTTGGACCATCATCTGCGGCAGGTCGAACGCGTGCGCTTCAATCAAGGTCTGCAGCAAGGCCGTCTCGACGCGGTTCATCTCTTGCAGCTCTTTTTGCTGCGTGAGCTGCTGCTTGACGAAGTCCTTGAGCGCCGCGTCGCTGTCGACATTGGCCATCTTGTGGATGTCTTCGTCGCTCGGCGGCACGAGCTTGTAGGCTTCCTTGATGCTGACGCGTGTCAAGCCCGCTTTACCACGATGCTCTTCCTTGTTGAAGGTATCGGGCACGGTCATGGCGACTTCGCGCACATCGCCGTTCTTGGCGCCGACGATCGCGGCCTTCCACGCGGCTTCATCCACGCCCGGCGTCGGTTGGGCCGGTGTCACGCGATGGCCGTCGGCGTTCAACACCGTCTCGCCATTCACGAGCCATTCGATCTTCGCCAACGCGATGCCGTTCTCGGGCAGACCTTCGTCGCCAGCGGCTTCGGGGTGCGAGTTCTGCACCTTGACGTTCTGGATCGCTTGCTCGATCTCTTGCTCCGTCACGGGCGTGAGTTCGTTCGTGACCTCGAGGCCGGTGTAGCTGCCCAGAGTGATCTCGGGGCGCAAGCTGACTTCAAAGCCCGTCGAGAGGTCGGTGCCGTGCGGCAGGTTGACCAACTCGTCGAGATTGACCTTCTGGAAGCCCACGACCTTCAAGCTGTGCTGCTGGACAGCTTCGTGGAAGGCTTGCTGGACGAACTTCTCGATCGTCTCGCTGCGCACTTGCGGGCCGAACTGCTTTTCAATGACCTGCACCGGCACTTTGCCGGGGCGGAAGCCCTTGAGGTTCGCGCTGGCGGCGCGCTCCTTGAGTTGCGCTTGCACCGCGCCGTGGTAGTCCTGACTCGGGACGACGAAGGTGATCTTGGCTTGGCAGGAGCCGAGCTTCTCGACGGTGACTTGCACGATGGATCTTCTTGGGGCTGACAGGGACTCAGGATTGCACGGGAGAGCGCGCAGTTTGGGCCGAAGACGATACCCGATCGAGGCTTGCGCCGTCCAACGGGCAGTCCCAGCTGTGCTTCTGGACTCCCTACATCGGCCGAGCGGGGCCGGATCCCAAGTGGTCACCCGCCGCTGGGAAGGAACTTCCGACCTTGGCAGCGAACAGGGACTCGCTGGCGGGATGGGGGCGGGCATCGCGGCGGACAATGCCCCAGGTGCGCTCGACCACATTGGGCAAGCGCAGGATCCGCTCGGCGCCGGCGGCTCGCAGCTCGTCGGCGATGGCCATGGGGGCCGCGAACACGCCACGCCCTTCGCAGCCGAAGGCCTTCATCAGGGCCGGGTCTTCGAACGAGCCCACGACATCGATTGCGACGTTGTTGCGAGCCAGCCACTCTTCCAAGCTGCGGCGTAGGGGCGTGCGTTCCGGGGGCAACAAGAAGGGTGCGCCGTCCAAATGCCGCGGCAAGCCGGAGCGCACGCGCTCCCACAGCTCGCCCGCGGCGTAGAGTGCGACCCCACCTTCGGCCAAAAGGCGGTGGTGCAGACGGGCGGACAAGCCTTGCGGGCCCGGTGTGTCGGACAGGACGCAGTCCAGTTGCTGCGCGGCGAGTGCTTCGCTCAAAGGCTCGATGCGGTCTTCGCGCACCTCGACGG
>CAIKQM010000544.1 GCA_903829565.1 uncultured Planctomycetota bacterium | reverse complement strand
GGTGCTCTCCGATGTGCGCAGCAGCGATGGACGGACGTTGCTCCATGATGAGTTCGCGTACACCATCAACGAGTTGCCAGGTCGCCCGAAAAGCGGAGCCCATGTCGCCCGTACGGCCCCGCCGCCCACTCCCAAGGAGTCGCGCGACGAAGGCTGGCTGCGCTTGACGTGGAGTGATGCCACGCAGATGTTTGTCACGGGCGGCTTCCGCTTGGTGCAGGCCGAGCTGGCCCCTGACGATCCCACTCAGTTCGCGGTGAAAGAAGGTTGGAACGCCTTGGTCAACACCGCCGAGCCACGGCTCGACGCGTACACCACGAAGGCCTCCTTTGGTGACGGCGTCTACAAGGTCGATGTCATGTTGCCGAAGGATGGTGTCGCCCAACTTCGCGTGATGGAGCGCTACGCGCTTGAGTTGCGCGCTCCTGTTGATCTGGCACGAGCGTCGATGTGGTCTTTTGGCGCGCTCCCAGCTCACGGCGAGGCGGCCATGCGCAAGCCAGCACTGGCCACATGGCGCGGGCTAGGTCAATGGCATGAGGTGACGCTGGACTTCCGTGCTCCGCGCTTCGATGCGTCTGGTGCCAAGGTCCAGAACGCGCGCTTTGTGCGTGTGCTGATCGATGATGTGCTGGTGCATGAGAATGTGGAGCTACCGCGGCCCGTTGCAGGCGCGCCGCAAAACGAGGTCGCGCGTGCGCCGTTCTGCATTGCACCGCTGACGGCACCTATCGGGATCGCCGACATTCAGGTGCAGTCTCTAGCCGTGGAAAGACCGACAGGTGTGGACTTGCTGGCTGCGCATGAAGGAGAGAGCACGGACGCGGCCCCCCAGTCGAGTTGTGAAGACGGTGTGTTGCGCACGAAAGGCGCGCGTGGTGTGTTTCAGATTACCGAGACCACCCCGCGCGAGTTGCGCTTGCGCGCCAAGTTGAACCAAGGCGGTTGGGCCCAACTGTGGTTGCGGCGCAACCAATCCGCTACGGGCGTGGTAACGGGACGAGCGATTCGCTTGGCGAACTCGCATCCGGAGCCTGGCCGTACTGGCTCTATTGTCGGACGCACCATGATCAAGGTGGACTTGCTGCCGGACGACACTTGGTTCGACTTGCGCGTGTCCTTGACAGATGAATCCGGTGGCGTGCGCACCAAAGTCTGGGTCAATGATGCTTTGGTGCAAGATGATTTGGATCCGGTGTCTCTGCCTGCAGGTGCTTTGGCGCTGGAGCACGGCTCTGAAGGGACGTTGCTGGAAGTACAGGACTTCCACGCCTTAGACGGCTAGGGGACGCGGTGACTGGGTTGAGAGCGCACGTTCGCTCTCAACAGTTCGTCGCGTACGACGAGCAGCGCATGGGCTTCGCGCTGCGCTGCTGTAGATTGTTCGTGCTTCTGGTCCGCTGGCGGGTGCTTGTAGGCACGCGCTGGCGTCCCAACGATCGTCTTAGTGAGGCTTTGATCATGCAACGTTTTGCGTCTGTGCTTCTGTCCATGATCGCACTGTCGACTGTGGTTTTGTCTGGTAGTGCGCAGGCAGGGGGCAACACCACCTCCTCGATCGACCGTCCCGGCAGCTTGCTGGTGTTTCCTTACTTCAGCAACGCTGGAGCTAGCAACACCTTCATCACGGTGACCAACACCAATCCTGACTCTCTTGGCACGGTGGATGTCGAGTTCGTCTACATCAACGGCCAGGATTGCCTTGAGTTCAACCGTACGCGGCGCTTGACACCCAATGACACCATCACCGTGGCAAGCAAACTGGACAACCCGGGTGATGAGCGCGGGTATGTCTATGTCTTCGCGAAGAGCCCGCTGACAGGTGCAGCGATTTCATGGAACTGGCTGGAGGGGGACTCCATCATCGCCTCTGCCGGTGACTTGCTGCTGACAAACGTCTCGCCCGTGGTGTACGCGGCGATGGCACCGCAAGGTGTGCCCACCGATCTGGACGCAGACGGCATCCGTGACATGAATGGCATGGAGTACGCGAGCAACCCAGATGAACTGCATATCCCACGCTTCATCGCCACTGCGGGCTCGAGCTTGATCTTCCTTGGTTTCACAGGAGCGAGCTTCACCACGGTGGTGAACTATGTGGCTTACAACGACAACGAGGAGGCATTCTCTGGTCAAGTGACCTTTGACTGCTGGGACATTCGTCGCCTCAACGCGATCTCGGGCATCTTCACCGATAGCTTCTTGGAGAGCACCAACCACGATGTCGGTGAAACCGGTGTGTTAGGCAAAGAGACGGGTTGGATGCGCTTGAATAGCGTCATGGCGTACTCGAGTGCAGCGCAGCAGATCAACCCGGCCTTCCTTGCGGTGCGCGTGGACTCGTCGTTGTATGCGACTCTGCCCTACGGTTTGGGTGAGAATCGCAACGGGGATCTGCTGGTGCTTGGTCCGTTCCCAGACATGAACTGAGGGCCCGGGTAGCGGCTCGTTAGCGCGCAGTGTCGCGCCAACGATCCAAGGCCACGGCAATCAAGATGATGGCGCCGATCAGCACCTTTTGGAGCGGGTCGGCGACCTCTGCATAGACACACGCACTGCGCAAGGTGGTCATCAGCAAGGCGCCGAGCATAGATCCGGCAATGCTTCCGCGGCCGCCGGCTAGGGAGCCGCCACCCAGCACGACCGCTGCGATGACATCCAGCTCGTAGCCGACCGCGGAGCTGGGATTGCCTTGTGCGCTGAGATTGTTGAACTCCAGCACACCGGCGAGTGCTGCAAAGCAGCCCATGAGTGCGTAGACCGCGATCTTTGTGCTGGTGATGGGCACACCGCACAAGCGGGCCGCTGCTTCGTTCGAGCCGATGGCATAGATGCGTCGACCAAAGATCGTGTAGCGCAACACGCCTGCAAGCAAGAGCGCCAAGGCCAACACCCAGATGACGCCGCTGGCGACGGGCAGCCAAGAGCTGGCTCCAGGTGGGTCAAGCAAACTGGACAGCCACTCAGGCGCCTCAGCCGAGATCTTCTTCTGGCTCGAGACGGCTTCCGCTGCGCCACGCCACGCCAGCATGGTGCCAAGTGTGGCGATGAACGGGACCAAGCGGCCCCATGTAACCAGCACGCCGTGCAAAGCTCCTGCGCACAAACCCACGCCCAAGGTCAGCGCCAGAGCGGCTACCGGGCTGTGCCCCACGGACAAGCTCTTGGCCATGACCACTGAGCACAGTGCCAACAGCGAGCCCACCGCCAAATCGATACCGCCGGCTGCGATGACGAGCGTCATGCCCAGCGCGCCGGTGGCGACGATCGCTGTTTGCTTCAACACCAAGGCTGCGCGTGCCGTCGAAGCGAACGAGGCATCGGGCTTGTACACCAAGCCCCACAGCACGGCGGCGCTGACGACGAGGATGAGACCCAAGAGAGGCGCCAAGATCGGGCTTGAATGACGCCAGAGAGAGGTCGTACGGCTTGTGCTCACAGCTAGTTCACTGCTCCTCTCGCGATCCTTGGGCTGCGGCCGCGCAGGCGAGAATGGAGTCAGCGTTCCATTCCTGCGTGGGACGAATGTCAACGATTGCTCCGCGCGACACAACCGCGATGCGGTCACACCACTGCAACAGTTCGTTGGTGTCGGAACTGGCAACCAACACACCTTGGCCTTGTGCGGCTTTGGAGCGCACGGCCTGGTAGATGTCGGCCTTGGCGGCCACATCGATGCCGCGCGTGGGGTCATCCAGCAGCCATAGCTTGGCATGCATGTGCAACAAACGAGCTAGAGCCAGCTTCTGTTGATTCCCACCGGAGAGCGTTTGCGCTGTAGCTTGCAGCGATACGAGGTTGGCTCCGACCACGGAAGTACAGTCGCGCACGGCTTGCTGGCGCGATTCGCTGCGCAGGACGCCAGCATAGGCGTCTTGTTGCGGACGGCTGAGGGTGACTTCGTCGATGATGGGGATCGTCAAGCACAGGCCGTCGCGCTTGCGATCCTCAGCCACAAGACCGACGCCGTGTTGCGCGGAATGATGCGGATTGCGGGCCACTTCTACACCATGCAGCGTGGCGCTGCCTTGGTCATGAGGCACCGCGCCAACGATGGCACGCAGGAGCCTAGACCGCCCGCTGCCCACGAGTCCAGCTAGCCCTACAATCTCGCCGTGATGAACGGTCAAGTTGACCGGCTGGCGGTAGTGACGTGGCCTGAAGTCACGCAGCACAAGCAGTTCGCGCTGCGTGCAGGTGCTGGTTTGCGCCCCGGCGCTGCGCAACTTCCTGCCGCTCATGTCGTGGACCAATTGCTCGGCGCTGACCCCGCGCGTATGCCTTGCCACTACGGCGCCATCGCGCAAGACCGTCAAGTCATCCGCCACATGCAGGACTTCGTCCAAGTGATGGCCGATCCACACCAAGGCGAGGCCTTGCGCACGCAATCCATCCACGAGGTGCAACAGACGTTGTTTGTCGTGCTGTTCGAGGGAACTGGTCGGTTCATCCAGTAGAAGCACACGCACATCGCTGGCCAAAGCGCGTGCGATTTCGACGACTTGCTGCATGGCTGTCGGTAGCTCGCCAGCGAGTTGGTGCAACGGCAGTTCGGCGCGGCTCAGGCGCTGCAGTGCT
>CAIKQM010000543.1 GCA_903829565.1 uncultured Planctomycetota bacterium | reverse complement strand
CCACTACAACATCGCGCAGATGGTCGTCGCGCCGCTCTTGGCTGCTGGCGCGAACTCGCCGGTGCTGTTGCGTCATCGCTTGTGGCACGAAACGCGCGTGGCCCTGTTCCAGCAGTCGATCGATGTGCGCACCGAACAGAAGGTGCAGCGCGGCATGCGCCAACGCGTCAGCTTTGGCGATCGCTGGGTCAAGGACTCGATCCTCGAGATCTATCGCGATGACATCGCGCGCTTCCGTGCCTTGATCACGACGGGCGAGGACCAATCGCCGCTTGAGATGTTGGATCGCGGCGAAGTGCCGCAGTTGAAGGCGCTGCGCTTGCACAACGGCACGGTCTACCGTTGGAACCGTCCGTGCTATGGCATCAGCGAAGGCAAGCCGCACTTCCGCATCGAGTGTCGCGTGCTGCCCGCGGGCCCGAGCGTCATCGACGAGATGGCCAACGCCGCGTTCTTCTACGGCTTGATGGCCGCGCTGCCGGAAGAGTACGGCGATGTGTCCAAGTCCATGCGTTTTGACGATGCGAAGGCCAACTTCTTCGCAGCGGCGCGCTACGGCTTGCACGCGCGCGTCAGTTGGTTGGGCGGGCGCGCGCAAGGCGTCGACACCTTGATCCTCGAGCACCTGTTGCCGCTGGCACGCAAGGGCCTGCAAGCACGCGGTGTCGCCTCGAGCGACATCGAGCGCTACCTCGGCGTGCTCCAAGAGCGCGTGCAGTCAGGACGCAGCGGCGCGCAATGGGGCTTTGATTCGATCGCAGCGATGGGCGAGAAGGGTCGCGTGGTCGATCGTCATCGTTCCTTGACAGCGGCGATGATCGAGCGCCAGAAGGACAACGAGCCTGTGCATCGTTGGGACTTGGCGCCGCTCTCGACGCATGCTTCGGATCGCGATGCGTACTTGACCGTGGGGCAAGTGATGACCACCGACTTGGTCACGCTGCACGACGATGACATCGTTGACTACGCCGCCAGCATCATGGAGTGGGAACGCCTGCGCCATGTGCCGGTCGAGGATCGCGAAGGGCATCTCGTCGGCATGGTCACGCAGTTGGGCTTGATGCGCACGCTGACGCACAGCACCCAAGACGGCATTCCGCTGACCGTGGGCGAAGTGATGGAGAAGAGTCCGGTCACGGTCGCGCCCGAGGCATCGACCATCCAAGCGATCGAGCTGATGCGCACGCACAAGCTCACCGCCCTGCCGGTGGTGCGCGACGGCAAGCTGGTCGGCCTGGTGACGGAACACGACTTCTTTGAGCTGACAGCGTCCCTGATGCTGCGCTGGTTGAAGGAAGACTGATTTAGGTACAGCCCTCAAGAAACCGCACTCCAGACGGCCGATACTAGCCCTTACCCCCACCTGCGATGAGCCACACCCTGTCCTACCGACCGCACCTGCCGCTCGAGCGGGTCATGCTGCTCGACGGGCCGCAAGGTGGTCCGTTGTGCGTGCTGACGGCCGGTGTGCATGGGAATGAGCCGGGTGGCGTGGCGGCGCTGCGGCGTGTGTTGGCGCGCTTGGATCGTTCGCGCTTGCAAGGGCGAGTCGCGCTGCTTGTCGGCAACATGGCGGGACTCGCGCGCGATGTGCGCTTTGTGAATGACGACTTGAACCGCTTGTGGCGTCCCGCGGATGTCGAGCTGGCGCGTCGCGGCGACACGCGTGGCTCGAGTGAGCGTCGCGAACAAGCGCAGTTG
>CAIKQM010000542.1 GCA_903829565.1 uncultured Planctomycetota bacterium | reverse complement strand
GCGCTCGAGCAGAGTCAGTCCTTTGTGTACGAGAACTGGGGCATGCTGTTGTGCATCGCCGGCATCCTTGGCGGTGTCTTTGCCGGCACCATCTCGGATCATGTGTTTGGCTCACGCCGCGGCCCCGTGGCCTCGATCTTGTACGCCGGTTTGCTGGTGGGGGCGATCGGTTGCTATGTGCTGCTCGGCACGCCCAGCGTGGGCTGGTCCATTGTGTTGATGTCGCTGTGTGTCATCGGCGTGCACGGCATGCTTTCAGGCACAGCCACCGCGGACTTCGGAGGCTCGAAGAATGCAGGTGTGGTCACCGGCGTGATCGATGGCTTCGTGTACCTAGGCAGTGCAGCGCAGGGAGCGCTCTATGCCAGCGTGCTGCCTACGGGCGCTGCAGCCAAGGATGTCGCCAACTGGCAGGTCTGGCCGCTGTACATGTTGCCCGTGGCCATCATCGGCTTGGTGTTCTGTACTCGCGTCTGGAATGCACGCCCCAAGAACCACCAAGCGCACTAGGGTCGTCAAGTATATTTGACGCGCGGGTCTTGGCGCTGCGCCGTGCTAGCGATGCACCGCAGCGTGCACGGCAAGCACACCGTCGAGCACGCGTTCAAAGTCGCTGAGCTTGACCATGTTCGGTCCATCGCTCGGCGAGCAATCGGGATCGGGGTGCACTTCGAAGAAGACACCATCGACATGGCCGGTCGCCACGGCGGCGCGCGCCAAGGCGGGCACCTTGGTGCGGTCTCCACCCGTGCGATCACCCAGCGCACCAGGCTCTTGCACCGAGTGTGTTGCATCGAACACCACCGGTTTGCCCGTGGCTGCCATGTGAGCAAAGCCTGTCATGTCGACCACGAGACGTCCGTAGCCAAACGACGCTCCGCGCTCGCACACCATCACATTCTCGTTGCCGGAATCCACGACCTTCTTGACGACATTCTTCATGTCCCAAGGCGCAAGGAACTGACCCTTCTTCACGTGCAGTGCACGGCCGGTCTTGGCCGCAGCCACGAGCAAGTCGGTTTGACGGCACAAGAACGCGGGGATCTGCAGCACATCCACATACTGCGCCACTTGCGCGCAGTGCTCGGACTCATGCACATCGGTCAGCACCGGCACCCCGTACTCGCGCTTGATCTCGGCCAGCCAATCTAAGCGTTCGATGCCGGGCCCACGCGCGCCGCTGATGGACGAGCGATTGGCCTTGTCGTAGCTGGCTTTGAAGACCAAACGCACGCCGCGTGACTTGCACAAGCTCACCAAAGTCCCCGCGATCTCATGGGTCAGTTCGCGCGTCTCAAGGACGCAGGGACCTGCGATGAGGAACAAGTGTCCGCCGCCGTAGGGTTGGCCGTCGATCTGGATGGTGCGCGTGCTCATCGGTGACGATTCAAGGTACCACAAGGCGTGTGCGAGTCTGATCGACGTGCAAGCTGGCGGGTGTCAGCCCCAGTGCATCGCCGTCGAGCTGCACCGGTGTCGGGCGACTGGCTGTGATCTGTACCTGCGAGGCCCGCACCAGCGTGGCTACAGATCCCGGCAAGCGGCTGAAGGCTCCGGTGAGTCCTGTGCGCAGCAAGGCGCCGCGTGAGGCCCGCGCGAACAGATAGACCTCGTAGAGCCCATCATCGAGTCGGCGGTCCGGATCAAGCACTGCAAAGCCACCGTAGTGGATGCAATTCGCCACCAGCACGGACTGGCAGGCATGCTGGCTGCTGCCGTGTGGTCCTTGCACCGTGACCTGGAGGTCAGTGGGTTGCCATGTGCGCCAAGCTTCCAGCACGGCACGCACCCACGTGAGCTTGGAGATGGGGCCGGTGCGCGCGCGCTCCAAGGTGTGCACGGCGTGCCCGTCGAATCCTACGCCCAGCACCAAGAATCCGCGGCGTTCCTGCTGTCCGTGGGTGCGTACGAGGGCGGTGTCGAGTTGCACCGTGCGTCCGGCTAGCAACATGTCCGCTGTACGCTTCACTTGACGCGGCAGTCGCATGTCCAGCGCCAAGACATTGGCCGTGCCCAAAGGCACTTGGGCGACGCACACGGGGCGTCCCGCGGCCCCGTCCAGTACTTCGGACAGCGTGCCATCGCCACCGATGGCGACCACGATGTCGGCCTCTACTTGTTGTGCATGGAGGCGCGCATCACCCGCCTTTCGCGTCGTGAAGGCAGTCGCGTGCACCCCGCGTGTGAGGAGCTCGGCCTGCAGGCTCTGGAGCACCTGTGCCCCACGCCCGCGCCCGGACACAGGGTTGGCAATCAAGGCGATGCGCGGAGTGGAGGCCATGCTGGCTCTAGCCTAGTTCATCCGCAGTGTGCCTTCATCCGCTACCTTGAGGCCCATGCGCCCTGTGCTGCTGATCGGATCCTCTGGCTTC
>CAIKQM010000541.1 GCA_903829565.1 uncultured Planctomycetota bacterium | reverse complement strand
GTCAGCATGCTGGCCATGCTCACCTGCGCTGCACCAGCCAGCGCGCACGTAGGTCCGCACGAGCACGGCATGGCTGCGAGCGCCATGAAGATCGAAGTTCGCAACTGGACCATGGCCGACGGCACGACGCTCGTCGGCAGCTTCCTCTCCGCGGACGAGTCGCGCGTGCGCATCGAATGCGATGATGGTTCCACCGCGGCGCTTGAGCGTTCCGAGCTCGACGCAGCCTCGCTTGCTTGGATCGAAGCAGCCGAAGGCGCGTTGGCTTCTCTGAACATGGTCGGGCCCGCTCCGCGTCTCGCATGGCCCCAGGAAGAAGCCGACTCAACCAACTTGCCCTACGACGCGTTCGCGCCGGAGGTGCGCACACGCCGCGACGAGCGCTGGCTCTACGTAGAGAGCCGCGGCTGGCCCGCGCACCCGATGATGGCTGGGATCCGCACATGGCAACAACAGGTGCCGCTGCCGCAACCGTACACCGGTGACAACGCGTGGCGCATTCCGCTCGCGCCGAAGCTCGCCGACAAGCCGGTGTCCGGCAAGACAGCCTTGATGCGCGGCGCCATCGCGCTGGCGGCCAACGGCGTGCCCATCTTCAACGCGCTCAACAACCGCGGCGAAGACGCCTACAAGATCGGCGAGCTTGACAAGTGGGGTGGACACTGCGGTCGCAGCGATGACTACCACTACCACGCGGCGCCGCTGCACCTCCTCGAGATGCTCGGCAAGGATTCGCCGCTCGGCCATGCGCTGGACGGCTTCCCGCTGTACGGCCTGTTCGATCCCAAGAAGCCGGAGACCTGCCCGCTGGGCGCGACCGACAAGCTCGACGAGCTGAACGGTCACGCCAAACAAGGTGGCCTGTACCACTACCACTCGAGCCTTGAGTACCCCTACATCAATGGCGGCGTGCGCGGCGTGGTGCAGGTGGTCGGCGACCAGATCGATCCGCAGCCGCGCGCGGCGGGCGTGCGCGAGGCGCTGCAGGCGTTGCGCGGCGCGGCCATCGTCGAACACAAGGCCACGGGCACGGACGCTTGGTCCGTGCGCTATACGCTCGACAAGGCCGAACACCGCGTCGACTACAAGAAGCTCGAGGATGGGCGCTGGCAGTTCGACTTCGTCTCTCCCGACGGCACGAAGCGCACTGAGACCTACCCGGCGCAGCGCCTCGGTGGTGGTGGCGAGGGACAAGGCGGTGGCCAAGGTCGACGCGCTGGCGGACAAGGAGGCGGACGACGCGGCGAAGGACGCCCAGCCGAAGGCACCACGCCCCAATTGCCGTGGATCCTCGCGCACGCCACGGAAATCGACGCCGACGGCGATGGCAAGCTCGGGCGTCAAGAAATCCTGACACAAGCGCAAGCGGCCTTCGATGCCTTTGACGCCAACAAGGACGGCGTACTCGACGCCAAAGAGCAAAGCGCCCGTCCGCCGCGCTTGGCGATGGGCGGCTTCATCGGCCTGCACGCCAAGGAGCTGGACGAGGACGGCGATGGC
>CAIKQM010000540.1 GCA_903829565.1 uncultured Planctomycetota bacterium | reverse complement strand
TTGCTCCCGATGCTGTTGGTGTTCATGACACTCTCGGGCGCGTTCTATCCGGCCATCGATGTCACCGCCGGCGAGCGCGAGCGCGGCACGCACGACACAACCTTGTTGCTACCCGTGGATCGCGCGACTGTGCTGCAAGGCAAGATCCTCGCGGTGGCCGCACTTGCCATGACGGCGACGTTGCTGAATGTACTGGCGCTCGGTCTGTCTGTGGGCCACTTGCTCACCATGCTCAAAGGTGGCGGGGCTAGCCTCGATTTCGATGTGCCGTGGACTGCTTTCGCGGCCATCACTCCCTTGGCCCTGCTCTTTGCCTTCTTTGTGGCGGCGTCACTGATGGTGTTCGCCTCGCGAGCCAAGACCTTCAAAGAAGGCCAAGCCGCACTCGGGCCGTTGCAGATGCTGTTCTACTTGCCCGCGATGGCGGGCGCGATGCCGGGGCTGGTGCTCACAAAGACCTTGGCCTGCGTGCCGGTGCTGAATGTGGTGCTGGCCTTCCGTGACCTGCTCAAGGGGCGCTGGGCGCCGGTTGAGTACAGCCTGGTCGCCATCTCTCTGCTCGTCTTTGCGCTGCTGGCCGTACGCGGGGCGACATGGTTCCTTCAGCGCGAACAAGAAGGCCGTCCCCTGTTCGCCTTCGCCTCGTTCGGCCGCAAGTCCGCTTGACAGCCCGCACACATCCCATGGAAGCAACGAATCGTCCGGCAATCGAAGCGATCGGCCTCAAGAAGAGCTACCACGACCCCAAGCGCGGCCGCGTGGATGCGGTGCGAGGCATCAACCTGCGCATCATGCCCGGCGAGATCTTTGGCTTGTTGGGGCAGAACGGCGCGGGGAAGACCAGCACGCTGCGCATGCTGGCCACCATCTTGCCTCCGAGTGAAGGTACGGCGCGCATTGATGGCATCGATGTGGTCCAAGACCCTATCGAGGTACGGCGCCGCTTGGGCTTCCTCTCCGGATCGACGGGTTTGTACCCCCGTTTGACCCCGCGCGAGACACTGCAGCACTTCGGCGTGCTGCACGGCATTGCGCCCGAGCGCCTAGCCGCACGCATTGACGAGCTGTTAGGTGTTTTTGACATGCGGCCTTGGGCTGATGGCCGCTGTGAAGCGCTTTCTACCGGCCAACGCCAAAAGGTCTCGATCGCGCGTGCTCTGCTCCATGATCCGGCTGTACTGATCTTGGATGAGCCCACGACCGGACTCGATGTACTGGCCACATCAGCCATGATCGAGTTCATCGAGTCACGGCGCGCCGCCGGAACCTGTGTGTTGTTCTCCACCCATGTGCTCTCCGAAGCCGAACGTCTCTGCGACCGCATCGGGATCATCCACCAAGGTCAAGTGCTAGCCTGCGGCACCAAAGAGGAGTTGCGCGCCCAGACTGGGGCGACGTGGCTGGAGGATGTGTTCAAACGCATCGTCCTGGGTGGAGCAACGGCGTGAGTGCCCGCAGTCGCAGCTTTGCCAGCCTGGTCCGCGTCGAGTGCTTGAGCATCGTGCGCGATCGGCGGGCCATGTTCGCGGCCTTTGTGCTGCCGCTGGTCCTGTTCCCCTTGCTGTTCTGGATCAGCGGCTTCCTTGAGCGCTCCGGCAAAGAGCGCATGGAATCCATGGTCATCCGCTATGCGCTGGATGTGCGCGCACTGGATGAGGTCTCGCGTACGGAACTTTTGACAGCCCTGCGCGAAGAAGGCCCGATCGACGAGCGCATGGTCGATGCAGCGCTGCTGTGCGGGTTCGACCCGGACTCTGCCGCGACTCCGGGCGAGCACGAGCAGGCGACTGCGTTGCTGGGTGAGGCTGAGTTGCTCGTCAGCGTGTGCACGGCCCCCTCGCAGGCGAGTGCTTCCGAAACAGCACCACGCGTGCGGCGCTGGCTGCGCTCCACAGACGAAGCCTCCCTCGAGGCGGACCGGCGCTTCACGCAAGCCCTGGACAAAGTCCGTCTCTCCGCGCGTACACGCCGTTTGACCGAACTGTTCGGCACTGACCCGGGCGCCGTGGTGCTGGCGAAAGCCGCCGACCAAGCCGATCCGACCACAGCACGCGGCCGGAAGTTCGGGCTTTGGGCCCCGCTGATCCTGATCTTCACCTTGGTCGGTTCCGCTTCGTGGGTGGCCTTGGCCGCATTTGCCGGTGAGCGCGAACAAGGCACGCTGGAAACACTGCTTGTGCAGCCCATCGACGGACGCCTGATTGCGCAGGCCAAGTACGTCGTGGTGGTCGTAGTCACTCTCGCCAGCTTGAGTGTGAATGCGCTCGGCTTTCTCGCCACGGCAGGACTAGGCCTCATCTCTGGCATGGACAGCGCCGGCAGTTCCGCGCTGGCCGCGGGACGCGTGTTTGCCGCGATCGGCGTCTATGTGCCGTGCGTGCTGCTGGTGTGCGCGGTGCTGTGCTTGATCACGGCTCGTGCCAAGACCTTCCGTGAAGGACAGAACCTGCTGCTGCCCATCATGCTGGTCTTGCTGCTGCCGATGGTGCCGTTGCCGGGCCGAGACCCGCTGCTCTTGTGGAGCGCGGCTTGCACACCGCTGGCAGGCAGCGCGCTAGCCGTGCGCGAGACGCTGGCGGGCTCAGGGCTTTCGTGGTTGGTCGCCACTGCGTGCGCCGCGCAGTTGGCTTGGGCTTGGTTGTTCGTGCGACGCGTAGGCCGTCTGCTTGATGGCGAGCGCGCTCTCGCCGCAGGCGACGAAGAACGCGAGGCCGCAGCTCGCGCTGTGCAATCGCGCCGCGCGTTGCGCTGGACGATGGGCGCCATCTTTGCGCTCTATGTGGTGGGCGGCGCGCTGCAAGCGTGGAACCTCGTGCTCGGGCTCGCTCTGACCTTGTGGGGCATCGCGCTGCCCTTGGCTCTGCTCTCAGCGCGCGGCACCGCACGCCGAGCTCGCGAGTCCTTGGGCCAGACCCTTGGACTCACGCGCGTTGCACCGCTCGCGCTCTTGGGCGCACTGCTGCTGGCACCGGCACTTGCGCTGGGTGCGGGTGAGTTGTTCGCACTCCAGCAACGCATCTTGCCCCTGCCCGATGGCTACAACGCCGAGTCGATGTTGGGCGCGCTGTTGACGCTACCTCTCTGGGCCAAGCTGTTCCTGATCGCAATCACACCGGCGATCTGTGAAGAGTTGCTGTTCCGTGGCGCGCTCTTGTCCGGCCTGCGTCGCGACCATGGGTGGTGGCGCACGACACTGATCGTCGCAGTGCTGTTCGGCCTGGTCCACGCCTCGATCTACCGCTTCTTGCCCACCGGACTGTTGGGGGCCATCTTGGCCTTGACGACTCTGTCCTCACGCAGTCTCTGGCCGGCGATCGCGTTGCACGCTGCGTACAATGGGTTGCTGGTCATGCAAGGCGAAGGCTGGACCGTGCCTGCGGCAAGCGCTTGGCTTGCGTTGCCGGGACTTGCCCTGTTGGTGCTGCAACTACGCTTGGTCCAGACTCAAGACCAAGAGCACCACGCCAACGAAGCCCAGCAGCGTGCCTAGCCAGGCTTTCCAGCCGTGGCGTTCTCCAAAGAAGAACCCCAACGGCAAGGTGAACAACGGCGTGGTCGCGAACAAGGCTGCGGCCGCGCCGCTAGGCAAGTCACGCAAAGCCAAGTGGTAGAGCGGCAAGCCCATGATCGAGCCGAAGAACGCGGCGATCAACAGGCCTTTGGCCAACGACTTGTTAGTCCACGGTAGCGCCAGCTCTGTAACGGCCCTTGTCGCATTTGCTTGACGGCGGGCTGCAGCCCACGCGGACCACAGGCCAGCCAGCAGCAAGGATCCGAGGATGCCGCCGACCATGCGCACCACCGTCCCGCCCCACAGAGCCGAGGGACCTGCATCCGCCCCGGTCTCCATACCTTTGCCGCCCAACACCACCGCCAACGCCATGACGACGGCCGCAGCAGCTGCGCAGGCGATGCCCTGCGCGCGCATTGTCCAGTTTACTTGACGATCACCACGATCAAAGACCACCAGCAACACACCCGCGACCACCAACGGAATGCACAGCAAACTGCGCTGTGGCAACATGTCGTCGTAGACCAACCAGTCCAGCAACACGACCGCTGGCGTGTGGATCTGGCACACCACCGCCGTGGTTTGCACGCCGGCGCGTGGCAAAGCCGAGAAGTACAGCGTGTCGCCCAGGGCGAAACCCAAGAAGCCGGACACCAACAGGATGGGGATGCGCTCACCCTCCGGGAGCGAACCACCAAGGGCGTACAAGACGCCGGCGAACAACAGCGCCGCCAGCGTGTTCTTGTAGAGGTTGGCGGCGTTGGGGCTGGGTGTGTACTCACCCTCGCGTGCCCGCAGCAACCGCGCA
>CAIKQM010000539.1 GCA_903829565.1 uncultured Planctomycetota bacterium | reverse complement strand
TGGTCAGCGATCGAGCGCGTGATGGCCTGACGGATCCACCACGTGGCGTAGGTCGAGAACTTGTAACCACGGCGGTACTCGTACTTCTCGACGGCCTTCATCAAGCCGGTGTTGCCCTCTTGGATGAGGTCGAGGAAGGACAAACCACGGTTGCGGTACTTCTTGGCGATCGACACCACCAAGCGCAGGTTACCCGACGACAGCTTGCGCTTGGCGTCTTCGTACTCGGCGAAGTGCAAGCGCACTTGATCGATGCGCCGCTTGAGACGGTTCGCCGGCTCCAAGGCCTCGAGCTCCATCTCCATCAGGCGATCTTGCAGCTCGCGCACCTGATCCTTGGCCTTGGGCAAGCCCTTCAGCGCCGCAATCTTGCGCTCGATCGTGCGCATCTCGCGGTACTGGTAGTCCATCTTCTCGATGCAGGGGCGGATCTTCTTCACCTGCAAATGGCACTCCTCGATGAGGATCACCAGCTTGCGGCGAATCGACTGCACCTTTTCCAACTGCTCTGCGCGGCGCGCCTTCGGCAGTTCTTCATCCAACAGCGGACGGTATTCCTCGCGGATGCGCTCCACCATGCGGCGGATCGTCTCGAGGTTGACCGGCAGACGCTTGGCGAGGAAGTTCTTGCCCAGCGTCTCGACGATCTTGGGATCGTCGTCCGGCTTGGGATTGGGGTTGACCTTGAGTGTGCGGTCGAAGGCCAGCTCGCCGCGCTGCACCATGTCGAGCACCTTCAAGGCCTCGTTCATGGTCAGACCGGAACCCACGGCTTTCTTGCGGAAGCGCTTGCGCGTGATTTCGATGGTCTTGGCGAGGAAAATCTCTTGGTCGCGCGTGAGCAGCGGGATCTCGCCCATCTGCGTCAAGTACATGCGCACCGGGTCATCGATCTTCTCGGGGATGCCCGCCTTGGCAAAGATCGGCTCCGGCGCGTCTTCGGAGTCTTCCGACTCGACGCTTTCCATGCGCACAGAGGCCGTATCTTCCTCCATGTCCGCCATCCGGCCGGGACCTGACTCGGGATCGTCGATCAGCTCGACACCCGCGTCTTCCAGGGCCGTAATGACCGCATCCATGCGATCCGGCGGCAGGAACTGGTCCTCCAGCAGATTGTTGATCTGCGTGTAGGTGAGGGAGCCCTTACGCTTGCCCTCTTCCAGTAGCTGCTTGACGATGTCGTCCGGTTTTTCAGCCATATCTCGTGTAGACCGTCTCTCTCATCCCATCGCGTCTAGGCCACGCCCCGTGGGGGGAGGCGTACCTTGGTCTAGTAGGCGTTCGAGCTGTTCTCTTAAGCCACAGAAGTATGGCCCAAGAAGTTCTTTCGCGCCTATTTGACCGATTTATTCATGGTTTGCAGTTCACGGAGGCGCAGGGCGAGCTGTCCGATCTCCTCGGACGCGCCCTCTTGCCCCTCCAGTTCCTTGAATCTGGCCTGAATACGGCGCTGTTCGCGCTCGTAGTCGAGCTTCCAGAGTGTGCGTAGTGCCCCTTCGAGCAGGACCTTCAGGTCATCCGCGCGGCTCGCGCGGTCCAGCAACGGACTGACGCGGTGCCGCGCCGGGTGATCCCCAAGGCGCGCCAGCAGGGCGTTGAGGTCAAGGCCGCTGTCGGCCCCGGCCTGGGTCTCAGCCCCGCCCTCCTCGTAGAGCGTCGTGACCGCTCCGAAAAGGACAGCAAGGTCGGAATCGGGGATTTGGTGCTCGCGCCCGCGCAAGTAAGGCAGGTACGCCGGCGCCAACAGCAATCCGCCGAGCACATCCTGCCAAGCCGCCAGCTCGCGCGGATCGACCCTGACGGCGGCAGCCGTCACAACCGGAACCGCCGCACGCGCCTGAGCAGGTTGCTGTGGCGCGGACTGCGTCGCAGGCGGGCGCTGCGGAATCAGGGTCCCGCGCGACAACTGGCGCTCGCGCACCACTTCCGGCAGAGAGTTGTACTGTTCGCGCAGTGCGGCCACCGGCAAGTCGATGGCCTTGGCCAAGTCGCCGATCAACGACTCGCGCAGCACCGGCTTTTTCAGGCGCGTCAACAAACCCAACACGCGGTCGATCTCTTGCGAGAGTTCCATCCCGCGCTTGCCGCGCAAGCCTTCGATCAAGAAGGAGAACCACGGCTGAGCCGTATCCAAATGCGCCAAGAAACCGGCCGAGCCTTCGCGCACGCACACATCGCACGGATCGTCGCCACCGGTCAGCATCGCCACCTGTAGCTCAAGTTCCAGCGGCAACAAACCATGCAGAGCTTTGTAAGCCGCCTTGCGTCCGGCCTCGTCACCGTCGAACACCAACTGCACCACGCGTG
The DNA here is from genome assembly GCA_903829565.1 of uncultured Planctomycetota bacterium. Lineage (GTDB taxonomy): Bacteria > Planctomycetota > UBA1135 > UBA1135 > SXXH01. The sequence goes on along the minus strand of CAIKQM010000539.1, from coordinate 418 downwards.
CACCGCTCTTACGCACCAGCGCGGCGTGATCCTCCGTGGTCGCCGTGCCCAAGACTGCGGCCACGAAGTTGACGCCCACTTGGTGTGCGGCCATCACGTCGGTGTAGCCTTCCACCAACGCCACGCGGCCACCACGGCGCACATTCGGCAAGGCGCGATCCCAGGCGTAGATCAAACGCCCCTTCTTGAAAAGCTCGGTTTCGGGCGTGTTGACGTACTTGGGGCCTGACGCATCGTCATCGGCCAAGCGCCGCCCGCCAAAACCGATCACGCCCCCTTCGCTATCGCGAATGGGAATCATCAAGCGACCGCGGAAGAAGTCGTACGCGCGACCGGCATCGTTGCGGCGCGCCAAACCGGCTTTTTCGAGCGTCTCAAACTCGTGCCCTTGCGCGCGCAGGTGCTCGACGAGGGCCGT
>CAIKQM010000538.1 GCA_903829565.1 uncultured Planctomycetota bacterium | reverse complement strand
GCGGCAAGCACACACGCCGGCGGCACCGGAGTAGAGCCCGCATAGGCATGTGAGCGTTGCCGCACGAGCTCGATGATGCCCTGTGGCCCCGCAACAAAGCCGCCAAACGCGCCCAGTGCTTTGGACAAGGTCCCGTTGATGATCAAGCGCGGATCGCGCACGCCGTGGTGTTCATGAGTGCCGCGTCCCTGCGCGCCCAGCACACCGAAGCCATGGCAGTCGTCCACGATCAGGTAGCCATTCGCAGGCAGCAGTTCCAACAGTGCGGGCAAGGGCGCGATACCCTTCATCACCGGATAACAACCATCTGTCACGATGCTGTAGTCGGTGTCCCAGCCGGCTGCTGCGGCGCGCGCTGCACTCGCCGAGCATAGGCTGTAGTCGCGCGTCTCGATGCCGCACGCGGCCAGCGCATCGCGCACGCTGACATGACATTCCTTGTCCACCAATGCTCGTCGCACGCGTGAGCCGAGGCCTTGGAAGAGACAGAGATTGGATAGGTAGCCGTCGGGCACCAAGTGCGCGGCCTCCAACCCCAAGTGTGCTGCGAGCAGGGGCTCCAGCTCGTCATGGGCGCGTGTGTTGCCGGTGGTTTCGCGCGAGCCTGAGGTCGACAGTCCGTACTGCACCAAGCCTGCCTGCGCTGCAGCTTGAACCAGCGGATCGCGGGCCAAGCCCAAGTAGTCGCAGCCAGCCCACAGCACGAGCTCCCTGCCCTGCAGAGTCGCGCGCGCCGGCGCGGCGGCTTCGATGGGCAAGCGTCCTGTGGGCATGGCTGGCTGTGTCAGGTTTTCTTGACAGATCCCGGCGTGCACGACACGAGCGGGATGCTCGCCATCGTGTGCAGGCCGGGAGACGCCTGCAGCAGCGAAGCGATTGAGTTCACCACGATGGCCGAGGTCGCGATGTCACCCTGCACGCCGCCCTTCCAGGTGAGGTCGATCGACGGCTCGCCCACGACGACCACGCGGTCATGCGGGTTCTTGAGTCCCAAGGCGGCCTCGAACTTGAGCGTGACGACCTGCTTGCCGCCGCAGTAGCCGCGGGCTTCTTGGTAGACGCCACACGCAAGGCCCTTCTTCACCGGGCCCAGACCCGAGCTCATGGCCTTGGTGGCCTTGACTGCGCGCGGGCGATCTTCTTCCCAACGCTCGAGTGTCCATCCCATGCGTGCCGCGATGAAGTGCAGCGACTCGCCCAAGCCCACATGGCGCAGCCAACCAGCCTTGATACCAGCCTCGAAACCTGCGTCATCCAAGCCCACGCCGATCTTCTTTTGGAAGGGCACGCGGCGCGACGAGGCATCTTGGAAGCGATGCACTTCCACGCTCTGCACGCTGCGGCAGATGGCCGTGGCCGCCACCGGGAAGGCGTCCATCAAGAAGCCGGGGTTCACGCCCGTGCCCAGCAGCCGGCCGCCATTGGCCTTGGCGAGCTTGTCCAGTTTTTTGGACAAAGCGGCATGGCGCAGGTAAGGCCACGACAGCTCCTCGCACGAGCTGACAATGCTCGCGCCCTGCTTCAGCAGCGCCTCGAAGGTCGGCGCGCACTTCGCAAGGTCGGACGAGGTCGCCACGACCACGGCATCAATCTTCTTGAAGTCGATGCCGTTGAAGTCCTTCTGCACGCGCGGCTTGTCAGGTGCACCGGACACCACTTCGGAGAGCTTCTTGCCCACCAGTTCCGGTGCCGTATCAACGGCGGCCACTACTTTGCCAACGCCCCGCGTGTGGAGGTCAGTGACGATTTTGACGCCCAAAGGGCCCAAGCCTACGTGCAGGATGCGGAGCATAGAGGCGCAGAGGATAGCCTCGCGCTCTTCAGCTCACAAACTTGCAAGCGCCACGATGTGCTCGCGCTTGCTCACCACCACGCCGCCAGGTGCCTCCACGGTCACGGCGAACATGGTTGCTTGACCCACGGCTAACTTGGCTTGAATGGGCACCACCATCTCGGCGTTGGTGGTGATGTCAAAGACACCGCCATCCACTGGCGTGGCATCCGGGCGTTGTGCATCAAAGATCCACAACTGGTACTGCTTGGCCTTGGGGTCGTTTTGCGGCAGCCCGGTGAAGCGCATGTAGCCTTGCTGAGAGTCCGGACTCCAAACCACATCACCGGCGACGGCGCGGCCATCGGGATCTTCGGTGGCAGCCCATGCTGCACGGCGAGCGGCAGGTTCGGCCTCCAAGAACGCGGCACGCTGGGCGCTTGCGTCCAGCGTTTTGGACGGCTGCGGCGCACTCAGCAGCAACCACGCGGCCAAGCCTGCGGCTGCAGCCCATCCGCTCCAGACCCACGCCGAAACGGAAGGCCGCGCTGTCAAGCGTTCTGGACGCGTAGGTGCGCTCGCCGCGATGCGGCTCTTCAGCGCTTGCGGCATCGTCTGGCACTGGCCATCGGAGTGATGCAGCCAGATCGCTGCTGCGGCGCGCTCGTAGCAATCCACATCCAGATCCGGATGCTGCGCTGCGCGGCGTTCGTACTCGGCTTGACGCTCGTCATCGAGACCCGTCATCGCGCGCTCGTACATCAGCTCGAACAGCTGCTGCTCGGTCTCGTTGGCCGGAATGTGACGCAGGGGGATGTGACGCAGTCGGTTCTTCACGACGCATCTCCCGCTTGCTGCTCGACACCCAGCATCTCACGTACACGTTGCAGTCCGCGCCGCAGGTGCGTCTTCACTGTACCCAAGGGCATCGTCGTGGCCTTGGCGATCTGGTCGTGCGACATCCCGTCGTAGATCGCCAAGCGCAGGACGCGCTGCTCATCGGGGCGCAGCTGCGCCAGCGCCTTGGCCGCACGCGCCGCTTCGTCGCCTACGTCGACCATCTCTTGGTCGCGGT
>CAIKQM010000537.1 GCA_903829565.1 uncultured Planctomycetota bacterium | reverse complement strand
GGCCTTCAACTTCCCTGCTGCCGTGTGGGCTTGGAACTCGATGCTGGCTTTGACCTGCGGGGATGCGTGCGTGTGGAAGCCGAGCCCGAAGGCTCCGCTGACCGCCATCGCCATGACCAATGTGTGCCGCCCCGTGTTGGAGGCGCATGGTTTCGGTGCGTTGTTGGGCCTAGTGATCGGTGGCAACGAAGAAGTGGGCACGCGCCTCGTTGAAGACAAGCGTGTGCCGTTGGTGTCGTTCACCGGCTCGTCCGAAGTGGGGCGTCACGTGGGCGCCAAACTCGCCACGCGCTACGCCAAGGCGATTCTCGAGTGCGGTGGCAACAACGCGCTAGTCGTCATGGAAGATGCCGACTTGTCGTTGGCCTTGCCGGCGATTCTCTTCGGTGCGGTCGGCACCGCGGGTCAGCGCTGCACCACCACGCGACGTTTGCTCGTGCACGAGTCCATTGCTGATGAAGTCGAGAAGCGTCTGGTCAAGGCCTACGCAACCATCCCCATCGGCGATCCGTTGAAGAAGGGCACGCTGTGCGGCCCGCTCATCGATGAGACCGCGGTGAACACCATGTTGGCGGCCCTCGAAGCGGCCAAGCAGTGCGGCGGCAAGGTGTTGTGCGGCGGCACTCGTGTCAAGCAAACTGGCAAGCTCAAGGGTGGTCACTACGTGTCGCCCGCGATTGTGCGTGCCGAGAATCATTGGGATTGCGTGCAGCACGAGACGTTCGCACCGATCCTGTACGTGATCCGTGTCAAAAATCTTGAACACGCGATCGAGTTGCACAACGCCGTGCCGCAAGGCTTGTCTTCGGCCATCTTCACCATGAATGTGCGCTACGCCGAGCGTTTCTTGGCAGCCACGGGCTCCGACTGCGGCATTGCCAATGTGAACATCGGCACCAGCGGCGCCGAGATCGGCGGCGCTTTCGGTGGCGAGAAGGAAACCGGCGGCGGACGCGAGTCGGGCAGCGATAGCTGGAAGGCCTACATGCGCCGCCAGACGAACACCGTCAACTGGTCGACGGCTCTGCCGTTGGCCCAAGGCATCCAATTCGGCTGAACTCCTATGCTGCTCCACCTCGCCCTAGTTTTCGCGGCCTTGCCGGTTTCGCCGCAGCACAACCCTGCCACAGGTCAGTGGGGGAAGACGGACCCTGCTGATGTGCGCGTGGTGACTTGGAATGTGCAGGACGGTCTGTGCAGCACGAACACCAAGGCCGAGGGCAACAATAACTGGTCTGCGTTGGCTCGCATCGTGGCCGCGCTGAAACCGGATGTGTTGGTGCTGCAGGAATGCGGTGACAACTCCGGCAACGGTACGGGGTCAGGAGTGGATTCGGTGGCCACGCTGACCACGGTGGTCAACCTGTTCGTGAATGGCGGCACAGATAGCTTCAATGGCAATGTGGCCGTGGGTGCGTGGGTCAAGAAGTACGCGCCGGGCTTTGATCTGCCGCATGTGTTCGTGACCAGCGAGAATGACGGCTTCAATCGCAATGTCATCCTCTCACGCTTTCCGTTTGCGGATCTGAATGGCGACACGCGCAGCACCTACAGCGACATTCCCACCGTGTCGGCCAGCCAGTGGGCGCCGGGAGGTGATGGCGGCATTCGAGGCTTCCAGTTCGCGGAGCTGGATCTGCCTGGTGCCACCTACGCGGGTAATCTCGTGGTTGGCGGCGCGCACTTGAAGGCCGGTTCGACGACGGCCGACAATCTGCAGCGCGTCACTGCGGCGCAGAACGTGTCGTACTTTGTGCGCTACTTCTACAACGGCGGCGGCACCACGACGGTCGATCCGCTGGCGCGCATTGCGGATACGCCTGCGGCGACGAGTGTGCTGCCCGCGACTACGCCGGTGGTGCTGTGTGGTGACTGGAACGAAGATGAGCTCGGCAATGGCGCCGCGCGTGGCCCTGCCGATTGGTTGCACCAAGCGCAAACCGCAGGTGGTACCAGCGATGGTACCGACCGCGATGGGAGCGATGCGCGCCTCGATGGTGCCTTGCATTGGTCCACGGGCTCCGATGCCAGCTACCAAAGCGGCGCCAAGCTCGACTACATCGTGTGGCAGGACTCGATCGCCACCTTGCGCAACCAAGGCATCTTCATCAGCGGCAGCAACACGACAGCTTCTCAGCCGCTGGAGGTGCAGGGCTTTGCTGGTGGGGCTTCCGCATGCAGCGCTGCGGCTAGCGATCACCGCGCGGTGTATGTGGATCTGCGCGTGCCGGTGGTGGATTGCAATGGCAACGGTGTGGCCGACACCACGGACATCGCCAACGGCGCGGCGGACGGCAACACCAATCAGATCCCTGATGAATGCGAGTGCTTTGCCACGCCGTACTGCTTGAGCAGTCCCAACTCGGTGGGGGCGGGCGCGTTGATCAGCGGTGTGGGCACGACCAGCATCAGCAGCGCGAACTTCACGCTGTATGCGGATGGTGTACCGCCTAATGCGGCCGGTCTGTACTACTTTGGCGCGAACGAGGTGCAACAACCGTTCGGGAACGGCTATCGCTGTGTTTCAGGCTCCGTGTCGCGTTTCGGGGTGCAAGCCGCGGATGCACTGGGTGTTATGGTTCGTCAAGTAAACTTTACAGCCGCGCCCGCCGCCGGCGTGTTGGTTCCGGGCTCAACGTGGCGCTTCCAGTTGTGGTACCGCAACCCTGCAGGTGGCGGTGCCGGCTACAACTTGTCGAACGGCTTGCGCGTGCGCTTCTGCCCGTAACGAGGCTACTCATCGAGCGCGTGACCAAGCTCCTGACTGTGCTGCTGATTGCCCTTGCTGGCGTGCCTGGTTTGCTGCCGGGTGCGCGCGGGGCCGACACGCACGCTTTGATTGGTTGGCTCGTGATGGTGGCCGCTGCCTGCGGCTCGCTCGCGCGTGGTGCAGGGCTGCGCTACTTGCCGCATGGTGTCGCGGTCTTGGGTGCGTGGGGCTTTCTGTTGGCCTTGGTCAGCACACGGGGACTAGCCAGTCCGCTCGGTGCATGGTGCATCGTGGGCGCGCTCTACACGCTGGGCTACATCGCGGGCGGCACCATGGCACGTAGCCTGTGGCTGTACTGCGCGACGGTGGTACTGGCCCTTGCGCCGTGCGCAGGCTTGTGGGCCGGCGTGCCTTTGCCGCTCGCATGGGCGGAGTTCTCGCTTCAGGTCTCACCTTTGGTAGCGGCTCTTGCCGCCGGTGGGGTGGATGTGTTGCGGCATCCGTTGCTGTACGAATCGGCTGCCACCGCGGACCTTCCTCTGGGTTGGAGCGCATGGAGCGACGGAGTGCTTGCTCCCTTGAGCGCTTTTGTGCTTACATTCTGCGCCGCTTGGTGGCTCGACACGCGCGCTCCGTCGGCGCGTCACGAGCCCTCCATGCCTTCCCCACAGCCCGCTCAGGGCCGTGATCCAACCGAGCCCTGATCGAGATCTCCATGGCGTTGCACAAGTACTTCTGCACCTTCCCGCAGGAACTGATCTCCGAGCCGATCATCAGCCACACGCTCGGTGACAAGTTCGGGGTCGTGCCGAACATTCGTGCCGCCAGCATCACCGAGTCGATGGCTCTCGTGGCCGTCGAGATCGAAGGGGACGAGCAGGCGATCCAGCAATCGATCGCCTACTTGAAGGAGCGCGGCGTGAGCGTGGAAGAGTTGACGGACGGCAAGAAGGCGTGATCGGACGACTGCTGCTTGCGTGCCTAGTCGGCCTGCTGGCCGCGTGTCGCACCCACCCCAGTGGTCTGCCGCTGCGGCGTCCCACGCCTCAGGGCTCTGCCGTTGTCAGCGAACATCCGCTCGCTACGCAGGTGGGCCTCGAGGTGTTGCAGCGCGGTGGCAACGCGGCGGATGCTGCGGTGGCTACAGCTCTCGCCTTGGCCGTGGTGTTGCCGCGCGCAGGCAATCTGGGCGGGGGCGGTTTTGCACTGTGGGCCGACCACGAAGGCGCAGCGGAGTTCCTCGACTTTCGCGAGACAGCGCCGCGCGCGGCCAAGCCCGAGTTGTACCTCGACGCGTCAGGTGCCTTTGTCCCCGAGCGCGGCAATCGCGGTCCTTCCGCTGTAGGCGTGCCGGGTTCTCCGGCGGGTCTGTACCTGCTGTGGGAGCGTCGCGGCAGCGGCAGGTTCAGCTTCGAGGAACTCACCGCGCCT
>CAIKQM010000536.1 GCA_903829565.1 uncultured Planctomycetota bacterium | reverse complement strand
AGGGGCAGCACTGGCAAGTTCGACGCGCAGCACCGGCGCATCCTTGTCAAACCAAATGGACACACGGCCTTCGCTGTTGGCACCGATACTGAGGTCAATGCGCCCTTCCGACAGGTTCAAGCGTTGCTGCACCGGCGTGCCCGCCGACCACAGCGGCGGTGTGGTGCGCAGGCGCACACGGCCTACCTTCAGCAAGCGCGCTGCTTCGCTCCAACTGTCCGTGCGCGACAACAACAGCACGAGGTCACCGGCTTCGTCCAACCACACATTCGCGCCACACGTGCCGTTACCGATCGGCATGGAGCCCGCCGCATCCTTGGAAGGCGTGGTCCACACAGGCTCGTACGACTCAAGACGCTCCAGCGGCTGGAACGCAGGCGGCGTTTCGAGTGCGGAAGTGACCTGCAACAAGACTGCGGCGTACAGAGAGGTGTACATGCCGCGATTGTGGCGTCTGGCGCCTGCGCGCGCGAGCGCTGTCGACCGCTTCGGCTAGTGCGCGGAGCTGATGCCGATCCAACCTGTGAGGTCCGTGCCCGACCCCGTCTCCAAGTCCTCGCTGAAGCCGGCCATCACACGCACAGCTGGTGTCAGTTCAAAGGCGACACCCAGATCAAGCTCCAAGTTGGGCGTCGAGAGCTCATCCAGCGCCAAGTCACGCGTGGCCTCGGGTGCGTAGCGCAAGCCCATCAACCACGAGGTGCGCTCGTTGTGACGCAGCTCCGCAGACACCCACGCTTGCAAGCGATCACTCGTCTGCAGGTTCGCATCCTCAAAGCTCGATGGCGTCGTCACCTCGGCTAGATCAGCACCACCGCCGAAGGTCCAATCACCCACGGACTTCTGGAGCACGAATCCAATGGCCCCATCCAGTCCCCCGTTGCCGTAGCCGTTTTGCACCGAACCGGTCGGCAGCTCGAGCGTCGCGCGCACCACCATCGCAGGCCGCGCGGCCGTCTCGTCGTACACACGGAAGGCCCATGTGACGGGGATGTCACACAACGCCAACTGGTCACCATCCATGGTGAAGGCATCGACGCCGTTGGCGCGCACGCGCATCTCGTAGTCATTGCGGTCCGCGTCCTCACGGCCGCCGTTGGGGAAGCCCAACAGCGAGTGCCAGGCTTCAATGAACCCGTCTAGGAAGCCACTCGAAGTCCATAGCACAGGCAGCTCGACTTCTACATCGCTGCGCCTGTCGATGCCGTACCTCAAGACCAGCGACGTGCGCCACAACTCACCGTCGAGAGCGACCAGATTGTCCGGATCCGCATCGCTGACTTGAAAGATGTTCGAGTACGCACTGAACACCGAAGTGCCGAGCGTGCCCGCTTCTTGCGTGGCGGTTGCACGCGGCCGCGGTGACACGAACTGCTGCACCACAGGACCGTTCACGCGCGCAGGCACAGGGCCGCGCACCACCTGCGGCACGGTTGCGGTGGTGCTGCACGCACTGACAAGTACACTGGACAGTGCGGAGAGGAGCGAGACGCGGCGCAGCATGCGCTACAGCCAACCAAACTGGCGCGCCTCAGTCGAGCAGCACCACAAAGCGCTTGGCGCCCACAGGCGGTTCTGGCTCGACGGGGACATCACGCCCCTCCAACAAGGTGACCTCCGCCAGCTCAGGGCCACGCCGCAGATACGCTTCCAGCTCCTCCACGCGCTCCAGCGGCCCTTGGGCCTGGCACGCCACGCGGCCATCGGGCAAGTTGCGCACCCAACCCACCAAATCCAAGCGACGCGCGGCGAGCTTGGTGTGGTGCCGAAAGCCCACACCTTGGACCTGTCCCGACACCAACCACTGCCGGGCAATCACGACTGCTGCGAACGACCGGGCTGCCAGAGCACATCGCCCTTGCCGTGATCGTTGAGCACGCGCCCCAGCACGAACAAGTAGTCCGACAAGCGATTGAGGTACTTCAACACCTCGGCATTGACGCGCTCTTGTTCTTCGGGGTGCGCCGACAACTCGACCACCAAGCGCTCGGCACGCCGGCACACATTGCGAGCAAGGTGCGTCCACGCCGAAGGCATGGTGCCGCCCGGCAGGATGAAGCTCTTCAGCGGATCGAGCTTGGCATTCTCGCGGTCAATCAAGGCCTCGATGCGCTCGGCATAGGCCGGCGTGATGCGCAGGCGCGCACCGGCCTCACCGGGCACGCACAGATCCGCGCCCACATCAAACAGCTCATTCTGAATGGCCACGATGTCGGAGCGGTGCGGTTCCACCAGACCATGCGCCACGAGCAACCCTAGTACGGACGACAACTCATCCACTGTCCCGTAGGCCGAGACGCGCAGATGATGCTTGTCGACACGCGTGCCATCTCCAAGGCTCGTCTGCCCTTGGTCGCCGCCTTTGGTGTAGATGCGATCGAGTCGAACCATATGGGGATCTTCACCCTCTGCTGCGTTCCGCGCAACGCTTAGGGTTCGT
>CAIKQM010000535.1 GCA_903829565.1 uncultured Planctomycetota bacterium | reverse complement strand
GATGTTCGCGGCCATGGGCATCCGCTGCACTGTGCTTGACCAGAGGACGAAGGTCTTGGACTTCTGCGATCAGGAGCTGGTCGAGAACCTGATGGTGCGCATGCGTGCGCAGGGCACCGTTTTCCGCTTGGGTGAGACTGTCAAGCAAGTCGGACGCGACGCCAAGGGGCGTGTGCACGCCGAAACGGATTCAGGCAAGAAGCTTCACGCCGATGCGCTGCTGTATGCCGTGGGGCGCCAAGTGAATACCGATCGCTTGGATTGCGAGAAGGCCGGTCTGATTCCGGATGAACGCGGCCGTTTGAAGGTCGGTCCCGACTTCAAGACGGATGTGCCGCATATCTGTGCTGCGGGCGATGTGATCGGCTTTCCGGCCTTGGCTTCCACCTCGATGGAACAGGGTCGCAACGCGGTGTCGTGTTTATTTGACACGACCAGCTGCCGCTTGCAGTCGACTTTGCCTTACGGGATTTACACCATCCCGGAGATCTCCATGGTCGGCAAGAGTGAAGCCGAGTTGACAGCGGCCAAGATGCCGTTCGAAACAGGTGTGGCGCGCTATGCCGAACTCGCCAAGGGCATGATGATCGGCGACGAAGACGGCTTCTTGAAGTTGCTCTTCCATCCCGAGACGCGCAAAGTACTGGGCGTGCATGTGATCGGCGAACAGGCTGCCGAGATCGTGCACATTGGCCAAGCGGTGATGTCGCTCGGAGGCACGATTGATTACTTCCGTGACACAGTGTTCAACTATCCCACCTTCGCGGAGGCCTACAAAGTGGCCGCTCTCGACGGCATCAACAAGCTGTGAGCTCTAACCAGGTGTTGCCCGCATGACTGTTTGGCTCGATCTGTTGCAGCTTGCCGATGGTCGCAAGTTGGTGCCTACGCTGCGCCCCGTGCCAGCGCCCGGCGCGCAGTTCGTCTCGCTTCTGCCTGGCACCTTTGCCGCTTTCAGGCCTAAGGCACCGGTCAAGCCTGCTCCTTGGCCGGAAGGGGAGATGCCGGAACACGAGTTGATCGTCGCCACCTTGCCCACCACGCGCGAGCAAGGTGCGCAACTGGTGGACCTCGCCTTCCTTGGCGCCGACGGGCCGTGGCCTAGCGGCTGGCGCTTGGCGGATCTGCGCGCCCTGAAAGCACCGCCTCTGCCGGATCCTGATGCTGTGGTGGCTTGGTGCCACAGTCCCGCGATGGATGTGTGGTGCGATGCGGCGTTGCTGGTGGCTCAGTTGCAAGCTGCGCAGCGCGAGGCACTCAGCCCCGAACAGCGCGCGCAAGAGGGTCTCTTCGTGCGTGATCAGTACGACCCCTTGCTGCATGTCAACACGCTGCTCGGTCAGTTGATGGAGATTGAGCGTGTGCGTGATGCAGCCTTGGGCGTGGGCTTGGAAGCGCACGGTGGTGCGGATCGTCCCGATGATCGCGCGCGCGTGCTGGCCGTGCGCGTGCTCGCTCACGAGGCGGTGCATGTGCTTAAAGGCCATCCGGCCGCGCACCATGTGTGCGGTGTTGCCGCGCGTTTGTCCGGTGAGTGGCAAGAAGCTGCAGCTCGCTTCCGGCATTCCACGCACCTTGCGCCCACAGTGGAGGCCGGTTGGTTGGAGCTCACCTGGGCCTTGGCCATGTTGCGGGACCTCGACGGTGCCTTGACCGCGGCTCAATCGGCTCTTGAGCATGGGGATTCGGCTGCGGGGTGGAGCAACTTGGCCGCCGTGCGCATGGAGCGCGGGGAAAAAGACCAAGCCCGCTCGGCCTTGGACAAGGCTTTGGCCAAGGGTCCGCAGGACTGGAAACTGCGCACCTTGGATGAGCAATGGCGCCGCCGCTGGCCTGCGACCTAAGCGGCGAACCGGAGTACGAAATGGGGAATTTGCTCGCTCACGCGAGGCTCCCTACCGCTGGAAGGCCTCAGGAAGGGGCCTTCGTCCTATTTGCTTGACGGTTCTCGACGACTGCTACTTCAATCCGGGTGTCCGCTTTCCCCTCGACCCTCCCCGAGGTAGCTATCGTGACGACGGAAATTCACCCCCCGGTTCCGCCTTCCGGCAATCGTCCGCCGGATCGGTTTCACCACGCCCCACGCTCGGCAGCTGAGTGGCTCGCGCACTGGCGCACGGGCGAGGCGTTGGCTTGGCACGATCGGTGCCAAGAGCGCTGGATACAACGCGCGATCTTAGTCGACCTGCAT
>CAIKQM010000534.1 GCA_903829565.1 uncultured Planctomycetota bacterium | reverse complement strand
TTGACGCCGGGCAAAGTGGCCTTGGTGGCGCTGTGGAGCGCGCATCCGTTGCTCGATGACAAGGCGCAGTTGCATGCCTTGGTGGTCGAAGATGCTCTGCATCGCTTTGAGGTCAAGGTGCCGAAGTCCAAGTCGGACAGTGCCGAGCCTGCGCCCAAGTCGGACTCGGCCGCGGGCGCGTGGGTCTTGCAGCACACTGTCAAGCAAACCCGACTGGCAGAGTTGACCGTCACGCTGGCTGCAGATGGCGCAGCGGAAGGCGTGTTGCGCTTTGAAAGCAAGGAGCCCTTGGAGTCACTGGCACTGCAGGGCACTTGGAAAGACGGCGTGTTGGCGTTGCAGGCCAAGGTCGATGTGGCAGGTGCGCCGGTTGAGGCGCGTGTGCAAGCGAGCTTGAAGGACAACGCGCTGCAAGGTGAGTTCACATGGGTTGCGACCGCAGGCACGACGGTGGATCCGTTTGTGGCCGCACGCCTTCCTAAGCGTCAGGAGAATGGGCAATGAAGCGCTTCCTATGGTTGGCTTGGGTTGTGCAAGTGAGCGTGACGCTGCCGGCAGTGTCGGCGCAGGAGTCCCTCAACGCAGGTCGCGTGTCCGGTCGCGTGCGTGCATGCTGTGAAGAGGTTGCACCCGAGCCTGATGATGAGGCCGTCGAGCGCTACTACACGCGCGGTGATGAGTTGGCGCGGGTGTCTTGGGAGGATGTGAGTCAAGACGCACCTGTCGTTGCAGCTCCAGAGGTCCAACAAGAGGCCCAAGCCACCAACAACGCAGCCACCGCGGCGCCGGTGCGCATGGCGGAACATCCCGTGGAGTTGGACGCTGATCGCAAGCCCAGCTTGGTGACGGGTGGATCGTGCCTTTTGCGCAATGCCACCATCCATAGCGCTGTGCGCCCGCCGTATGTGGGCGATGTGCTCATCGTCAATGGCAAGATCGCACAGCTCGGCAGCGTCGAGGCACCCCAAGGCGTGTTGGTGCTCGATGCCGCGGGACGGCACTTGGCGCCCGGTGTGGTCGACTGTCACTCGCACATGGCGATTGATGGCGGCCTGAATGAAGGCAGCGTGTCCATCAGCTGTGATGTGACGATCGCGGATGTCGTCGATGGCGATGACGTTGCCGTGTGGCGTGCGGTTGCGGCGGGTGTGACCACCGCGCGTTTGCTGCATGGATCGGCGAACACCATCGGTGGCCGCGATGCCGTCATCAAGCTCAAGTATGGGCGGCGCCCGGCGGAGATGGTGATCAACGGTGCGCCCGAAGGCGTGAAGTTTGCGCTGGGCGAGAACCCCAAGCGCGCCAGCCGTGGTGGCGGTGCTCCGGGACGTTTCCCGAACACGCGCATGGGCGTAGAAGCTCTGGTCGAGCGCGCGTTCGAAGCGGCGGATGACTATCGCGCTGCGTGGCGTGCGTATGCCGAGGCCCAGCAGCGCGGCGAGGATCGTCTTCCTCCGCGTCGCGATCTGCGTCTGGAGGCTTTGTCAAAAGTGCTTGACAAGTCGATTCTGGTGCACGCGCACTGCTATCGTGCGGATGAGATTGTGATGCTGTTGCGTTCCGCTCAGCGTCATGGCTACACCATCGCCACGCTGCAGCATGTGCTCGAGGGCTACAAAGTGGCCCCGGAAATGGCCGCAGCAGGCGTTGCAGGTTCCACCTTTGGTGATTGGTGGGCCTACAAGATCGAGGCCTACGACGGCATCCCGCACAACGCCGCGCTGATGGAGCGCGCGGGCGTGCTGTCTTCGTTGAACTCGGACAGCGACGAGATGATTCGACGCCTGATGCTCGAGGCCGCCAAGAGCGTGCGCTACGAGGGCATGGATCCGGTGGCGGCCTTGCGTCTGGTGACGCTCAATCCCGCCAAGCAGTTGGGCCTCGGTGAGCGCCTAGGTTCGATCGAAGTCGGCAAAGACGCGGATATGGCTCTCTACACGCATGACCCGCTCGACGCGCGCGCGGTGGTGCTGTGGACCATGATCGACGGCGAGGTTGCTTTCGAACGGCGTGATGCGTTCGAGCTGTTGACCAATCCGCCCAAGGTGCGCGACTTGACGCCGGAGCCGATGGCCGATTTGCCGATTGGTGAAGGCGCCTTGACAGCGATCGTCGGCGGCACGGTGCATCCCATCGGTGCTCCCGTCATCGAGAAGGGTGTGGTCTTGGTCCAAGGTGGACGCATCCTCGCCGTAGGGGCCAATGTGCCTGTGCCGGCGCAAGCGAGCATCCACGATGCGACCGGTCGCCATGTGTGGCCGGGCATGATTGCGTTGAAGGCCAATATCGGTTTGTTGGAGATCGGTGCGATTGCAGCCACGGATGATCAGGCCGAAATCGGCGGCAATCAGCCGGATTTGCGCACAGCTGCCTCGATCCATCCGGACTCCGCGCATGTGGGCGTGACGCGCTACAACGGCATCACGCGCGCGCAAGTCGCGCCGCAAGGCGGCGGCCCGTTCATGGGTCAGTCTTGCGTGGCTCACTTGGTGGGTGACACGTGGGAAGAGATGGTGCTGGTGGATCGCGACATGTTGCACCTCGCGTTCCCCGTGAAGCCTGCGCCCACCAAGCCCAGTGCTGCCAAGGATGCGCCCCCGCAAGATGCACCTAACGGTCGTCGTCGGCGCACGAGCAGCGATCACGACGAGCGTGTCGCGCAGTTGCGTCGCATGCTTGAGGACGCACGCGAGTATGGTCGTCGCATGGATGCGGCCAAGGCGGGAGCTGCGGCGCCGGCTTACGACGCACGCTTGTCTGCTTTGGTGCCGTACGCGCGCGCTGAGAAGCCGGTGGCGTTGCATGCCAACGATGCCCG
>CAIKQM010000533.1 GCA_903829565.1 uncultured Planctomycetota bacterium | reverse complement strand
GAGCTTTCGCCAGCGCACCACACACAAGACCTATGTCGCGCTTGTCGAAGGCCAGTACCCTGCGCGCGAGTTTGCTGTCGAGCAGTGGTTGCTCAAGGACGAGCGCACCAATGTGGTGCAGGTCGTTGCGGCAGGTACAGCTCATGCCAAACAAGCCCACACGCACCTCAAAGTGCTGCGCACGCTGCACGGGCGCTCGTTGGTCGAGTTGCAGCCGCTGACAGGGCGTCCGCACCAGCTGCGCGTTGCGTGTGCTACGTACCTGGGGCCTATCGTGGGGGACCTCAAGTACAGTGCGCGCGCGGCCCTTGACGATGCCTCCATTGCGCTGCATGCGCGCGACCTGCAGTTCGACCACCCTGTGCGCGACTTGCGCGTGGCTGTGTCCTGTGCACCTCCAGACCGCGCATGGTGGCGGGCTTTTGCTTAGGCTAGTGTGCGCACATGCAGACCAAGACAGAAGTTCGTTGGTTGGCAACGACCCTGCTGGTGGTGCTCAGCAGCTTGGGCATCGTCGCGTGGTTGGACACGCCGGTCGTTTCGCCGGTGCAGCGTGCGGATGTGGCTCATCACTTCCTCGTCACCGAGACCGGGCCCGCAACAACGCGCAGTAGCGCTGCGCACACCACGCCACCGCCTGCGGGACAGGCGTGGGTGCGCGGTCGCTTGTCGGTTCCCGCGGATGCGCCGAGTCTCGCGCACCCGCGCGTGGTGTATGTGGAAACGCCCGAAGCCTTGCAACGTCCGCGCGGTGGTGCTGCGCGCACGATTGGCGAGGACTTGGCTTTTGGGCCTCTGGCGTTGCCACTCGATTCCAATCACCTTGTCTTGGCGCGCGTCGGTTTAGCCGTCACGCGCAAGGGCTTTTTGGTGACTCCCGGCAAGGGAGCATCTGTGCTCGACTTGGGCATCTTGCAGTTGACGGAGTCGCCCTCGATCGAGCTGTACTTGTTAGGTGAGGAAGACTTGCGCTTGGAAATCGCGCATGTGGAAGGCACGCAAGGCAGCGAGGCTTACTTGTTGTCGGACGCAGGCGCATGGGCCTTGGGACCGAAGACACTGGTGCCGTTGCGACCGGGAGTGTCGTATTTGCTGGCACCTTTTGTCGCCGCGGCGATGTACGAGTTGGTGCTGGTCGATGCCCAAGGGCGTCGCAGTGCCAAGTTGCGTGCTGCTACGCGCGAGATTGGTGGTGTGCGCGTGGACCTTGATCCCACGAGCATCGATCGGTCAGCGCCGCGTTAGAGCCTGCGTCCGAATCTGCGTTCGAATCTGCGTTCGAATCTGCGTTCGATTTCAGGCGCTCGTGCGCCATTCCTGCTCGGCGGCTTCTAGTTTGGCTGCGCGCGCTGGCCATGGAACGCCGAGCGCAGCGAACTCCGGTCTGCGTGCACTCGAACGGAAGGCGACCTCGGCACCGAGTGCGAGGAGCATGTCCAAGCGTTGCACGAGCGACGTCAACGCCGCGAGCTTGAGTCCGCGTTCGTTGGTCGGCCATTCGTGGTGATGCGCGCAGTTGTTGGCAATCTCTTCTGGTAAACGCCAGCTGCGTGCCAGTGCAGCTCCTGCTGCTTCATGCTCTTCGCGGAAGAGGCAACCGACCAGTGCGGGTGTAGGCGCGATGGGCTTCTTGCTGCGCTCCAACTCGCGCCGCAGAGTCGCGATCAAGGCCACTTTGCCCACATCGGCCAGTAGAACCGCAGTGACAACTTGTTCGGGCGGCAAGCCGAGTTCCGGTGCGAACACACGCGCCATGCGCGCCATTGCCGCAGATTGCCGCCACGCCTCCAGAGCCCATGTCGCCAAGGCACCATCGTCAGGTGCCGAGGCTTTGAGTGCCATGGACCACAGCAACGCCCGCAAGTCCCGCGCGCCAATGCGCACCACGGCTTCGGCCACTGTGCGTGCAGGTTCTGCCGCCGAGTACGCGGCCGAGTTCGCGGCTCCCAGCACCTCAGCCGACATGATCTGGTCGCGCTCGATGGCCTCGACCACAAGCTTGGTGGAGATGTCTTCACCGCCCGTCAAGTGCAGCAGCGTGGCGTGCGTCGAGGGCAGCTTGGGCAATGCCAGCTTGCCCGCAGCAACTTTGGCGCGCACCGCTTCCAACAGCTGGACTTCAGCCGCTGTCAAACGCGCACGACTGCTCCCTACGGCATCGAGATGATCTTCGATGCGGATCGGTTCCGGTGCGGGCAACGGTGCGCCAGCATCGGTGCGTTGGTCGGTGTGGTGGAGATCCAAGCAACGAGTGATCGCGTGGTGTCGATCGGGCTCTAGCGCATCCTTCGACGCATGCGAGCGCACAAGTTGAGCTGACTCACACGGGCACGCAGCACCATGACGGTGACAACACGAACAAATTTCCGGCTAGTGGCCGCTGACGGGGCCGGGAGGCCGTTGCGCAAAGCGCACATGCAGAGCAGCGCCTGTACTGACCGAGAAGCAGGCTCGACCGGCGAGATTGCGCGGCACCAGCAAGAACGCTGCGCGTCGGCCCGCCGTCCAAGAGGGTGCACCGGTGAGCGGCCGCACGAGCTGCGCCAGATCCGGTGAGGTGACGATCGCGCCGATCGGACTTTGCGACAAATCCCACGTGCGCGCCAACACGCGCAACGGCCCAGCCGCAGAGAACGCGCCTGGCGCGCCCATGACAAAGGGCGGGGGATCCGCTTGGGCAAAGGCCGCGAGCGTGGCGCGCGGCGTACCGCTGCGCTCCATCAGCTTGGCTTCCAGCACAATCTCTTCGTACTGCGTGCCACGCGGCAAGGCGAGCGGGCCGCCGTACCACAACTCGCTGCGTTGTGAGGCACTCCAAAAGGTGCACAGCAGGTTCGGCGAGGCCGGATCGAAGGGCGTCACACCGCCAAAGACACCCGAAGTCCATTGCGCTTGTTCAGGCAGAGCAAGGCGTGTTTCGCCGGGGCCAATCGTGCGGTACTGCGCACGCAGCAGCAAGCCTTGGGCAGGCATGACCACGCCGCGCTTGGGTGTGAGCACGCCGTCACTCCAGCGTTCAAACTTGAGCGGCACCCCTTGGTAGACCGCGAAGCGTTGGGCCTCGACCGTGTGGTGGAAGCTCTCGAGACTGACAAGTTGGAAGGGCCCGCTGCGCGTGTCTTCATCAATGACGAGCGCCAGCCCCGCAGGTTGTGTCTCGATACGCAACAGCGAACTGCGCGGCGCGAGCTCCACCGCAGCGCTGGTCGACAAACCGCTGGAGTCCAGCGCTTGCACGCGAATGGCGTAGCGCACGCCTTCGGGTGTGTGTCCCGTGTTCGGCACGACGAAACTACCGGAGCCGCCGAGCAGCGGGCCCAAGAAGGGGTGCTCGTGTTCGTTGTGCAACACCACGACGGTCGAACGCAGCGCCGCCGGCACCAACACACCGTCTTGCGCATCCGAAGCTGTAGCTTGCCACGCGATGGTCTCGCCGGCGCGGAAGAGCGCACCGGTGGTGGGTTGCGTGATGCTGACGATGGGCGGCGTGCCGACGATGATCTGGACTTCGCTGCTGGCCGAAGCGCCTTGCGAGTCGCGCACGCGCAAGCGCGCGGTACGCGGTCCCTCCAGCGTGTAGGTGTGCGTCAGCGTGGCACCGTTGCCGGTCGTGCCATCGCCAAAGTCCCACAAGTACTCCAGCACTTCTTGCGGGTTGTCAGGATCGTAGGAGGCCGTTGCGTTGAAAGACACATTCAGCGGCGAGGGACCGCTGAGCACCGAAGTTGCGAACTGCGCCACGGGCGGAGTGTTGCTGCTCGGCGCGGCGTAGTCATAGCGCCACACGCGGGCTGCTTCGTATTGGCCTGAAGCACCTACGCCATAGGTGGCCACATAGAGCGAGCCGTCAAAGGCTGTGCAGAGATCGACCACGGAACCAGCGGCGGGTTCAGGCTCGAACAACGACTCGCCTGTCACTGCGCCTGTGGCGTCGAAGTGCAAGGCGCGAATCCAGCGCGAAGCACAGTCGGCATAGAACAGCGAGTCACGCCAGGGTGCGGGGAAGCGCGTGCCGCGGTACATGGTGCCGACGATGACGCAGCCACCGACCGACCCGGCGCTGTAGAGAGGATCATCGTGACGCCAAGCAGCTGTGGGCAGTTGTACGCTGGCGCAGGGCAGCGCGCCGCATTGCGGGCCTTCTTGCTCGGGCCAGCCGTAGTCCGCGCCGGCGACGGCGAGGTTGATCTCTTCCCACGAACTCGCGAGGTTTCCGCCCACATCGCCCACCCACACGCGACCGGTCTGCGTGTCGGTGGTCATGCGGAAGGGGTTGCGCAGGCCACGGGCCCAGATCTCGGGCAACGCTCCTGGTGTTTGCACAAACGGATTGTCTGCGGGCGCGCTGCCGTCCATCCGCAGGCGCAGCAGCTTGCCTTGATCGCTGGACAGGTCGCGCGACAGTGCAGCCACTGCACCATCGCCCGTGCTGATCAGCAGTGTGCCATCCGGCAGGAAGGCGAGTGCGCCTCCGTGGTGAATCAGCGGCGCCGTGCCGCGTGATTCCCAAATGACGACTTCCGAAGAGAGGTCGATTTGGTCACCCGCGAGAGTGAAGTGCGAGACGCGGTCTTTGAGCTGCGGCGTGGTGCGGAACACATACACCGCATCGTTGGGTAGCAGCGGATCCGCGAGCGCATCCAGCAAGCCGCGCTCGCCGCTTTGGCCTGCGACAGGCAGCACACCTGCCGGTTGCGACAGCAGCGATCCGTTGCGCAGGACCAAGACCGTGCCGTTGCGCAGTGTCAAAAGTACGCGACCATCGCCCAAAGGCGCGAGCGCCGTGGGCTCCACTTGCGGCGGAACGATGGAGGTCTTGGTGAAGCCGACTGGCAGAGCTGTGTCCTTGAGCGGCGCGCAACTGGAGTTGTCGACACTCCAGTCAGTCCATTCACCGTCACCACTCGCGCCATTCTTCAAGACACCAGCGGGAGCGTTGGTCGAGGTGGCTTGCAGCAGTGCTTGGCCCGCACCTTCTTCCATGCGCCAAGAACCCACCAATCCCGCGGTTTGGGGCGGGACGGCGCGCTTCATGTCGGCCAGCACTTCCGTGGGGCGACGAGCGACATCAAAGATGCGCAGCTCATCGAGCCAGCCGCGCCAAGCAAAGGGCGCTGACGGGCCTTCGTCGCGTGAACCGCCGACGAATAGCTCGTTCGCCGCAGGCACCAACGCGAGCAGGCCACCCGCATCGGGATAGGACAGATCGCGCTGTGTACCCGGGATGGTCGCAACCGCGTCCAACACACCGTCCACGATGAGGGACAGGCGCGCGTTCTGCACATCGCGCACCATGGCCACATGATGCCACTCGTTGTCAGTCAGCACAGTCACGCCCGCCAGCGTGATCGGCGTGTTCGCGGGACCCGCGCCCAAGCCCGCATGCAAACGAGCACCGGCGACCGATAAGCCATAGCCTTGCGCAGAGGCACTGCCCAACCAGCGATCCAGCAGGATCGAGCCTTGTCTCCAGCTAGCGTCGTTCTGCACGGAACCAGGCGCATTGCCTGGTGTCTGGTTGCAGCACGGGCGACTGCGCACCCAAAGTTCCACAGTGAATGAGCCCGCTCCCACGTCGGCTGCGGTAGAGCCACGCCCGGGCACATCGTCATCGACCACGATGCGCACGCGATCGTGGTCGCGACTGGGGGCTCCGTGCAAGCGCACGCCATGACGCGAACCCTGAGCTGGCGCACTGGTGCAGAGTGCTGCCAACACGGTGATCACGGCGCAGACGCGCATGGCTAGGCGGAGACGGCCCACAAGGTGAGTGTACAGGGGGCGCACTCAACTCGCCTAACTGAGGCACATCTGCGCCTTGGGGCTGGGAAAAGTCTTCCCTTAAGCGGTGCTGCAAGGCGCTTCGGCTAGCCACTTTGCGTACGTAAAGATCTTCTGGATCGGGAGCTAGTACCATCAGTCGCGTGGACCCAGCTCCTAACCAGGATGACGAGCGCGTGTACGCCGTCATCGGCGATGTGCACGCTCACATGCAGCACCTTGAACAGGTGTGCACCGAGTTGGCCACGCAGTCGCTGACGGCGGTGCTTTTGGTCGGCGACATTGGCACGCCCGAGTTGGGCTACCAACGCAACCGCACTCCGCAGAAGGATGCCGCCTACTTGGATTCGGTGGCGCAGGTGCTGCAGCGCGTGCGCGCCTTGGGTGCGCCGGTGCTGTGGGTGCCCGGCAATCACGATCTGACTACCTTCCCCGCGGACGCGGTCTTCGCTGGCAACATCGATGGGCGTGTGGTGAGCGTGGGGGATGTGCGCATCGCCGGTTTCGGCGGTGCGGGGCCGGGGTTCTTTGGCTTTCCCTACGAATGGAGCGATGAAGGTGCGGCTCTGCGTGGAGTGCCCGACTGTGAGTTGCTGTTGGCGCATGCGCCGCCGGCGCAGACCGCGCTCGATCGGTTGTGGGATGGTCGGCGGCACGTGGGCAGCGTGTACCTGCG
>CAIKQM010000532.1 GCA_903829565.1 uncultured Planctomycetota bacterium | reverse complement strand
TTCGACATTCAAGTCCACCACGCCGGGGATGTGGGTAATGGCGGCCTCGATAGCCTTGGCCGTCGAGCGCAGTTGGGCGAAGTCATTGCCTTGGACCTTGATGGCGATGCTAGAGCGCGAGCCCGAAAGCATGTGGTCAATGCGGTGCCCGATCGGTTGCCCGATGGTCACTTGGATGCCGGGGATCCGAGCGAGGTCCTCGCGCAAGGCCGCAAGCAGCTCGTCGCGCGTGCGCGTTGCGAGGCCTCGCTGGCGTGGCGCATCCATGTCGAGTGTCAAATCGATTTCACTCGCCTCGGAGCCTTGGATGTGTTCGTCATCCTCCGCTCGTCCAGTGCGCCGCACCGCTGCAACGACTTCTGGGTGATTGGCGAGACTGCGATCAACCAGACTTGTCAGCTGGTCGCTAGCCTCCAGTGAGGTGCCGGGTTCGGTGACCACCGAGATGACCAGCGCGCCTTCTTGGAACTCAGGCAAGAAGCCGCTGCCAAGACGCGCAAAGCCCATGACGGCGACGGCCAGCAAGGCCAGCCCTACGAGTGACAGCGACTTGGGGAAGCGCAAGCACACATCCAAAGGCCGCGTGTACCAGCGTTTCAGTGCACTCACCACGCGCGGTTCGTGTGTGGACCGCACGGTGCGCGAGGCCGGCAAGGTCATGGCACACAACGCCGGTGTCAAGGTCAGCGCCACCAGAAGCGATGCACCCAGCGCGATGCTGAACGCCAAGCCTAAGGGCTGCAGCAGCCGTCCCTCTACGCCATCCAAGAAGAAGATGGGTGTGAAGACGAGCACGATGATGAGCGTGGCCATCACGATGGATGGCCGCACTTCGATGCTTGCTTGGTACACCGTGCTGAGCAGCGAAGGGCGACGCTCACTAGGCATCAGGGCTCGCTCTCGTAGCCGGCGTACCGTGTTCTCTACATCGATGATGGCATCATCGACTAATGCTCCGATGGCGATGGCCAAGCCACCCAGCGTCATGGTGTTGATGCCATCACCAACCAGCTGCAACACCACAAGCGCGGTGATGAGCGAGAGCGGCAGGACCACCAGGGTGACGAGGCTTGCACGCACGCTGGCGAGGAAGACGAGCACAACCAAGACCACCATCAACGCGCCTTCGATCAAGGCAATGAGAGTGTTCTCTAGCGCGGTCTCGATGAACGATGCTTGGCGGAAGGCGCGGCGCTCCAGTTGCATGCCAGCCGGAATGGACTGCTGCAGCGCGTCCAAGGTGATGTCGAGCTCGCGTGTGAGCGTAAGCGTGTTGGCATTGGGTTGACGCTGCACTGCGACGACCACAGCGGGACGCGAAGGTGCGCTGCCATCAGCCGCACGCCCAGTGGCGGTTGCGATGCCACGTCGCGGAGCACCGCCAATGCTGACGGTGCCGAGGTCGCTCACCAAGATGGAGCGCAGGCCTACGCGGGCGACCACCGACTGTGCGAGGTCCTCAACGCTCTGCGCGGCACCGTGTCCTTCGACCACCACCTCCTGCGGACCGCGCACGAGCACTCCTCCCGCCGCGATTTCATTGCTGGCGAGGACTGCTTCTGCAACAGCTTCCGCATCTAGTCCGAACTGCTGGAGACGCAGCGGATCCAAGTCGATGCGGTATTGCTTGACCTGTCCGCCGAGGATCGTGACTTGCGAGACACCTGGCACGGCCAAGAGGCGTCGACGCACCTGCGTGTCAGCGGTGGTGCGCAGGGCCAACTCGTCATGAGTATCGGACACCAGGGCAAGAAACAGGATCTCGCCCATGATGGAGGAAACAGGCGCGAGCTTCGGTACTTGGGCTTGCGCGGGCAGTTTGTCCGCGACCGCAGGCAAGCGTTCCGCCACAGAGAGGCGCGCTTGGTTCACGTCGATGTCCCAGTCGAACTCGACCCATACCACCGCCAACCCTACCGTTGCTGCAGAGCGCACGCGGCGTACGCCCGGCGCTCCGTTGACTGCGGCTTCGAGCGGCACGACAACCTGACGCTCCATCGCTTCGGCAGACAGGTCGTGTGCTTCGACCATCACCGTGACGGTCGGCGCGGTCAAGTCTGGCAGCACATCCACAGGCATGCGCGAGGCAAGCCAAGTACCTCCCAACGCCAAACACAACGCGAGCAGCAGCACCGCTGCGCGATGGGCGAGAGACCAACGAATGAGTAGGTCAACCATGGCAGCACTCAGTGCGCGTGACCGTGGCCGAAGCCTTCCGGTTGCAAGGCAGCCAAGCGCACGAGATTGGCGCCGCGCACAGCGACGCGCTCGCCGGCTTGAACTCCGGCCCGAATGTGGACCCAATCGCGATTGCTGGCGCCTACGGTGACGATGCGGCGCTCGAACTCTTCACCCGTACGCATGACCCACACGGTCGGCACACCTTGATCTTGCACGATGGCTTCTGCGGGTACGGCCAGCAGTGTGTCATCAGTGCCATGTTCGATCTCCACGCGTACGCTCATGCCCGCCCTCCACGCGTCGGAGGGCGGTGTGATGGTCGTCCACCACGGCAAGGTTGCTGCTTGCGCATCAAGTTGTGCCGGTTGCGACCACTGCTTGGCATCCAACCACAACTCCATCGCGGGCTCGGCTGTGAGGGTGACGCGCGTGCGTTGTGCTTGCGCTAGGCGCATGAGCTGATGCTCAGGTACGGCAGCGCGCACCTGCAGTTGTTGGGGATTCACAATCGTGCACAGCGCGGTGCCTGCGCTGACCGTCTTGCCAGCGGCCATGGACAGCTCTTCCACGAGGCCCGCGATCGGAGCACGCACAGGTTGGCGCGCACTACCACTCGTCGCGGCACCATCTTGGCGTTGCTCGCGCGCGCTGCGTTCACGCAGCAATGCCTCCAAGGCCTTTTGCGAGGCATCTGCCGCTTGCTGTGCGCTCTGTGCGAGAGCCATTTCCTGTTGAGCCGCATCCAAACGCTGTTGTGTGGCCAAGCCACGCTCGCGCAGGGCACGCGCTCGCGTCAGTTCCTCTTCTGCATAGCGCAGGCGCGCGCCTGCCTGTGTCATGTCGCGCGTGACAGCAAGGGTTTGCAGATCCAACTCCAGCTGCAGTGTTTGCTGTTGCGCACGTTCAGAGGGAGACAGTGGTGCTTCGATCCACGCCAAGATCTCGCCGGCCTGCACCCGTTGTCCACGCACGGGGAAACCGCTGCTCAAAGGCAGCACTGCACCTTCAATCGCCGCTGTAGCCTCGGCCTTGGCGCCCATCGCAGGCTCGAGCACGCCCGCCACCACGATGCGCTCTTTGACGGGGCGCAGGGCTGCCTCCGCAATCGTCAGGCGCACATTCCACTGCGTTTCCAGCAAGACGCTGACGCCACCGGGCGTTTCAGAAGCTGCTTCAGCTAGAGCTTGTGCGCGCGCGGAGGCTTGATCCGCATGCACAGACCATTCACCCAAGGCGACGCTGGTGGTGAGTTGTGAACCAGCAATCTCAAGCGTTGCCTGTGGCCAACCTGAGCGCGTCAAACTGCCTTCCAAGATGTACAAGCCATCGCGCTTGGGTTGCGAGCTGGTCAGACGTTCCTCGCCCACACGCAAGGTAAGGTCACCCTGTGTGAGCGGAGCACCACTGTCCAAGACAGTGACATGCACCCAAAACTCAGCCTTCTCACCGCGCACCAGATGAGGGTGCTCGATGAACACGAGCGCGTTCTCGCCAAAGGCCGTCACTTGGCGGCGGGGTTCCTCTTCCGGCTCCTCCGCGTGGGAGTGCGGCGCGTCGTGCTCATGCTGTGGCGCACAAGCCTGACTTGCCCAGCACAGCAACAGACCACTCAGGGTAGAGGCATTCGACACCAACACAGACTTCAGCAGCGTAGACGCGGTCATACAGACTCCTGGATGCGATCGACAAGTACACAGGACACGACACCGGCAAGACGAGTGTCGGTTGTGACTCAGATCAGCAAGGCTCTGCTGCTGACTAGGAGCGCCGCTACGCCTCCTTGCAAGCTTCGTGGTGGTGCATCGATTGACGGCTTCCACCTGTGGCGAGCCGTCGCACTCACAGCTGCGCTCTCTGTGCGCGTCCAACGGATCTGGATTGTGCTTGGCATGTATGGTGCAGCCAAGCGCACCGTTGCTGTCAGCCGGGTGACTTCTAAGTGCGGAAGACTCAGCTCCAGCTGATCCTCACCACATGGTGTGGAACAGACGCTGGGCAGGTCATGCTCATGATCATGCACATGATGATGTTCATGGTGCTCACCAGCCGCACCCTGCAGCACATGCAAATGCAGCGCTTCTCCCTCATGGCTGTGCAACACGGCAGTCGTGCCGCGCAGGCCTAGAGCCACAACCACCCACAGCACCAATGACCACATCCACCGTGCGGAGTGCACAGAGCGAGAGTGCGGGGATGCGATTCGACTGGGGGAGGACACGCGAGAGATGATGCTACACCTCGGTGTCGGCAGACAAGGCTGCTCGGCTTGAAGCTCCTTCCGGCTAAGATGTGGGACCTTCCTCGGTGAAGGGAACTCATAGCGCCCGTAGCTCAGTTGGATAGAGCGGCGGTTTCCTAAACCGCAGGTCGGCAGTTCGAACCTGCCCGGGCGCACCACTAGCGTTGCGCACGCTGGTACAGGATCCAACTCGTCAAGATGTACTTGTCGCC
>CAIKQM010000531.1 GCA_903829565.1 uncultured Planctomycetota bacterium | reverse complement strand
GGTTTGGCGGGCGCGCTGTGCTGGAAGATGTGTCGCTCTCGTTGCCGCGCGGAGAGATTTACGGCTTTCTTGGGCATAACGGCTCAGGCAAGACCACGTTGATGCGCATCATCTTGGGCCTGCATGCCGCTGATGGTGGCCGCGTGTTGGTCGATGGCATCGATGCGTTGGCGCAACCTGCCGAGGCACGTGCCCGCATTGCCGGTTTGGTGGAGATTCCCGGCGCGTGGGAGCGTTTGACTGCGCGCGAGAACTTGATCGAGTTAGGGCGCCTGCAGGGCATGGCCTTGGCTGTCGCGCAAGCAGAAGCGGATCGTGTGTTGGTCGAAGTAGGCCTTGACTATGCAGCCGACCGCCACGCTGGTTCCTTCAGTCAAGGCATGCGCCAGCGACTGGGAATCGGAGCTGCGTTGCTCGGCACGCCGCGCTACTTGCTGCTGGACGAGCCCTTCAATGGGTTGGATCCGGAGAGCCTGGCGCACATGCGCGAGCTCTTGCATGGCCTGGCGGCCAAAGGTGTGGGCATCCTGTTGTCCTCGCACCAACTGGCAGAGATCGCTCCGCTTACGACTCGGATTGGTGTGCTCAAGAACGGGCGCATGATTGTGGAAGGCGGGACGCACGACTTGCTGGAAAGCGGTCCGCGCGTGCTGCGTATCGAAGGTGCTACGGAGGCAGCCAGCGCGGTGTGTGCACACCATGGTTGGGCCACCACGCACACAGCGCGAGGCTTGCTGTTGTCGAATGCGCCCCGCGGTGACGAAGTAGCGCGGGCGTTGTTGGCCGCTGCTGTGCCCTTCACCAGCTTGTCGCGTGTCGAGCGCAGTCTGGAAGACATCTACCTGGCCGCAACACGCGGCGAAATGGTTCTGCCAGCACAAGCTCCTGTGGCGAGCGAGGCGCCCGCTGCTCCTCTAGCACCCGCAGGTGCTGTGTTACGTGCCTTTGGGCACGAATGGCGGCGCTTGCTGCACACACGCGCATTGTTGTGGATGGTGCTACTGCCGAGCGTATTGGGCCTCGCACGGGTGGCCATGCGCTTGCAGCAAGCAAGCGCCGAAGCTGCCCAAGTGGAGGGCGGTTCGCTCGCCACGACGAGCGGAGTCAACGGCTTCGAGCTCGTGGCATGGGGCATGTTGACAGCCTTGCCGGTGCTGATGCTCTTGGGTGCCGGCATTGCCAGCCAGTCCATCGCGGGTGAGCTATCGCGCCACACGTTGCGCAATGTGCTGTTGCGGCCCTTGTCGCGCGTACAGCTGGTAAGCGGCAAGTTCCTGGCACTGCTCGCCGCGCTGGTCACGAGCTACGCCGTGCTCGCAGGTGTGTTGCACTTGACTGCGTGGATCACGCGTGGCTTCGGAGATGCCGTTGAGATCCTTCCCAATGGCCAGCCCTTTGTCATGACCGCCGCAGCGGAGCTGGTGCCCGACTTGGGCTGGGCTTGGTTGGCGCCCGTCGCCGCACTGGCCAGCGCCGTCGCCTTGGGGTTGTTGGCGGGATCCTTGGTGCGGACCGCCGCTGCGGCTCTAGGGACAGCTTTGGGCTTGCTCCTTCTGGTGGACTTGGCACGTGCGATCACACGCGAGCTGGGCTTCAGCGGCTGGCTGCCGAGTGACCACATGCCCTCACCGTTGGGAGATGCCTCGTATCCGCGCGCGTTCCTCGATCTTGCGCAAGGAGTCTCCAACGTTCAGCCACCTTCGTTGACCCAAGGCACTGCCGTGGGGGTGGGGTGGTTGGTGGTTGCGGTGTGCTTGTCCATCTACCTAGTGCGCCGCAAGGCCGTGCCGTAAGAAGCTCGACATGAATCGTCTAACCGTCATCTGCGTCTGCGCCGTGGCGCTCGTGAGTTGCAACAGCAATCTGCCTGTCAAGCCTGATCCTATTGCGCGCTGGGAAGAACCTGCGGAGTGGATGCGTACGCCTGAGGATGAAGCTCAGCGATTGCAGCTCTCTGCAGGGACCTTCAGTGGCGTGCGGGTACGCACGACACGTGCCAGCTTGGACGAGGAACCACAGCCCGGTTTGGAAGTCGTAGCCGTGGTGGAGAACTCACCTGCAGCTGCCGCTGGGTTGGAAGTGGGTGACCTGCTGTTGCGCGTCAGCGTGGATGGTGTGTCAAAAGAATTGGACGCACCTTCGGATTGGCGCGCTGTCGAGCTGAGTGCGCAGGCTGGTACCACGCTTGAGTTGTCGATCGAGCGTGCGGCGAAGCCTATGCGGACAAACTTGGTGCTCGTCGCACGCCTCGTGCCTGCCGAGCGCGAGGAAGTGGCTCGCTTTCGCGAGGAAGAACGCGTGGGTGTGATTTTGCGTTCGGCCACCGAAGTCGAGGCGCGTGCCGCGGGACTAGCCCCCGGCGCGGGCGTTGTACTGGTGGGCTTGGCAGCCACCAGTCCTTGGCGTGGTATGCCTGATGCACCGCGTTTCGGAGACGTCATCGTCGCCATCGATCAGCAGACCATGGATGACCCGGCACGATTCTTAGCGGTCGTGCGTAGCGCCAAGCCCGAAGGCAAGGTCCAGGTGGAGTACTTGCGTGGATCCGAGCGCAAGCAAGTGCAGCTGCCCCTCAGCAAACGCGCCACAGAGCTCAAGTCCTGGTCCATTCCGTTCCTTGCCAAATGGAAGCGCGACACCGAACGCACGGTGTTCTCGGCGTTCTTGAGCTTGATTCGCTATGAAGCGACGCCCGCTGCATGGAGCCTGACGCTCTTGTGGTTGATTGACTTCAACGGTGGCGATGCCGACCGACTGCAGGAGGTCGAGTGATTGCGCTGTGTATGCTTGTGGCCGCTCAAGCGAGCACGCTTGAGTTCGGGGCCACGATGGCGTTGCCGCTGCAAGACAAGTACGCAGTCGCCGACACGCTGCTCGTCGATGTGAATGCGGATGGCATCAATGACTTGGTGCTTTCCGGACGCAATGACGAACGACGGGTGGAGGTGTGGTTGCGCCAGCCTCGGCCGCGGGCCTTCACGGCTGCCGCCGCGCAGTTCAGCACGGCTATCT
>CAIKQM010000530.1 GCA_903829565.1 uncultured Planctomycetota bacterium | reverse complement strand
GCTGCAGCAAGTCGACCTTCTCGTCTTCCGACACATTGCCGAGGAAGTGCACGCGATCCGCGCAGCCGGCTTCCTGGGACCAGCGCAGCAACTGCTGGTGGTAAGCATCCTGGACAGCGTTGCCCACGATGTAGTGATGCACGTCCCTGTGCGTGCGCGCCAGCTCGACGAAGGCTCGCAAGCCCAAGTGATGGCCCTTGCGTTCCTTCACCTCGCCGATGGTCAAGGTGTAGCGACGACCATGCCATTCACGCGTCCCCACAGCACGCGCTGCAGCGTAGTGCTCCGCCTTGACTGCGTTGCCTACAACGAGCACGCGTTCAGGCGCGAGTGTGTCGGCCGGTACGCGCTGCAGCACTTGACGCTTGGTGTACTCGGACACGCACACCAAGCCGTCCAAGTGACGCAGCGTGGTCAATGCAGCAGCACGGTGACGCGCGCTGTCGAGCGGAGCCACGCTGTAGGTGCCGTGGGCGGTGGCAATGCAGGGCTTGCGCGCCAAGCGCGCACCTTGCATGGCCAACCACGAGTGCGGGAAGTCTTTGGTGGCATGCACCAAGTCACACTCGCGCGCCGCCCATGCCACTTGCGGTAACGACCAAGCCGTCGAAGCCCAGTAGCGCGCCGGACTCATGTACATGTAGTAGTCGGGCGGCAAGGCCACACGCCAAGGCCAATGCGCCGGCATGGAGGCCGAGACCGGGCGGTGCTTGCGACCGACTAGGAAGCGCGGCTCAAACCCGGGGATGCGCTGCTCCAATGCCGCCACCAACCGCAAGGTGTAGCGGCCGATACCGTCGAGGTCGGACAGGGAGTCAGTTAGGAACAGGACGCGCATGGTCTCTGCAGGCTGTGGCTCGCGCGAGCATAGCGATCCACACGTGGGGAGAGTGAGCATCGACCATCGCCACGCCTTGATTGATCGCACCTATCGGAAAGCAGCCAAGGCGGAAGAACTTTCCGGTTGCTACGCTGCTGGGCCATGGTGGATGCAGGCAAGACCGCACCCGAGGCGCGCGGCGCGTTCGGTGGCTTCATTGGCCCGAAGAACCTCGTGGAGCTGGTACGCACCAGTGCTCCGTGGCTCTTTGACGGCACACATCCACAGGCCAGCCCAGAGTTGGCCCTGCCGCTCACAGGACGGCTCGTCGACTGCGCCGGGTCGCCACATGGTGGGTGGCGCAGTCTGTTGGCGGCATCACTGCATCCAGCCCCTGCCGACCAGCCCACACCCGCCGCCATTGCGGACTACTTTGCGTTGTGTTGCGCCGCGCACTTTGCCTCGGCGGCGACCTTCGTGCCCACGGATGTGGATGCCAAGATCCGCCATGCGCTGTGGCTTGACCAAAGCGATCCGGACGAGCTGCAACGCATGCTGCGTTTTGCCTTGGCTCTGCAGGAGTGGGATCTCGCGCCGGTGAGTGCGCGTCTGGTCTGTGTGCAGGGGCAGGCTCCCGTCAGTGGTCACGATGGCGAGCGCTTGTCGGTCTTGGGCGGAGCGCTGATCGGAGCTTCGACCGTACACGCCGACGAGCTGGCCGAAGCGTTGTACGTCGCCATGGATGCTGAGCTGCAACGCGAGGCGGAAGTGTTCCGCGCTGCGCTGCAGGCGCGCGATCGAGAGCTGGATGTGCTCGCGTTGGCGGCCGTCTTGACGCACAACGCCGGTGATGTGGTTCAGGCACTCGGCAGCAAACATGCAGCCGCTGTCTCACCGGAACGGCGGCACAGTCTGTTGGAGCTATCGCGGGAACGCTTCGAGCGCTACGGCGGCACGTATGGTCAAGCCGCGCTTGTGTACCGCGAACTGCTCGCCGCTGAAGGGCATCGCAACTATCCGCTGCGCGAGCTGAAGTGTTTACGCAAGCATCCTTCGCTGCTGTACCCCATGGCGCCCTGCGTAGACAGCTGGGGCGAGATGCTGGCCTGTACACCCCATTTGACAACAGCGGAGCGTGCTGATGTGGTGGTTGGCCTGGTCGAAGGCCTGCGCCGTGTGCAAGGGCAAACGGCCTACCAGCGTGCGTTGGCCGGCTTTGCACGCACGTGGCGTGGAGGCTTACTCGACAAAGCCTTGAGTGCTCACTACACCGCGCGCGTCAAGCGTGACTTGGACAGTCATGACGTGCGCAAAGCGATCGAGACTCCGCGCGCGAGCTTTGAAGCCAGTCTCAAGAAGCGCACGCGCGCTGTGTTGACGCGCGGGTAGTTACCGCACGCATGTCCACGTTTGTCTTAGTCACCTTCCTCGTCGTGTACCTGGCCATGGTGATGGGCCGCGTGCCGGGGCTACGCTTGGACCGCACGGGAGCGGCCTTGTTCGGCGCGCTGGCCTTGGTGGCCGCCGGCGCGATGACCGTTCAGGCTGCGTGGCTGGCCGTCGATGTACCTACTCTGGCGCTGTTGTTCGGCATGATGGTGCTGTCCGCTCAACTTGCAGCAGCCGGTGTGTACGCGCACATTGCACGCGCGCTTGATGCGGCCCAGGCCGGGCCGAAAGCCTTGCTCGCATGGGTGGTAGTGGTCAGCGGTGCCATGTCCGCCGTGCTGACCAATGACGTGGTGTGCGTAGCCCTCGCCCCGCTCGTGGCCGAAGTTGCACGCCGTCGACGCCTACAGCCACTGCCCTACTTGTTGGCGCTTGCCGCGGCAGCCAATGTGGGCAGCGCACTCACACTGATCGGGAACCCACAGAACATCTTGCTTGGGCAGACACTGCAACTGTCGTTTGGTGCCTATGCAGTGCAGGCGCTGGTGCCTGTGTGCCTCGGCTTGGGACTGACGTGGATGGTGATCTGGCAGGCATGGAAGACACGCGTTCAGGTGCCCGCTACGGCAGTCGTGTCCGGCGAGACAGCGCCGCAAGCGCTGGCCACGTGGGACCGCTTGCAAGCGGTCAAGGGGCTAACACTTCTGACTTTGGTCATGATCCTGTTCGTGTCCACCGAACTCCCACGCGAAGCGGTCGCTCTTGGTGCCGCGGCTGTGGTCTTGTGTACACGCCGCATCCACAGTCAAGCATTTCTGACAAGCGTCGACTGGCCGCTCCTTGTGCTCTTCACCAGTCTGTTTGTGGTCCATGCGGCATTCGAGGCTGCTGGCTGGACGGCACGCCTCGCACAACAGCTGCAGTCCGCCCACTTGCCTGTCGATGACCTCAACACGCTCTACTGGCTGAGT
>CAIKQM010000529.1 GCA_903829565.1 uncultured Planctomycetota bacterium | reverse complement strand
GTAGCAGCCGTCCTCGAGGTTGCACAGGCCGTTGTCGCTCCAGATCGTCTCGTCGTCACCGATCAAGCGACGGTCCGGGTCGGCCGACAGCGTCGTCTTGCCCGTGCCCGAAAGGCCGAACAGGATCGCCGCATCACCGTTCGGACCGACGTTGGCCGAGCAGTGCATCGACAAGCGCCCTTCGAGCGGCAGCAAGTAGTTCGCCACGGTGAAGATCGTCTTCTTGACGACACCGCAGTAGTCCGCGCGACCCGCCACGAGGCAGATCTTGTTGCGCACGTCGATGATGATCGCCGCTTCGGCGCGCGAACCATCGCGCTCCGGCACGCACACAAAGCTCGGCGCGTTGATCATCGTCCAACGGCGCTTGGCCACGTCCTTCACGCCCACCAAGCACTTGGGGAACATGTTGTGCGCGAACATCGCGTGCGTGGCGAACTCGCCGACGAAGCGATAAGGAATCGCGAACTCGGGATCGGCGCCCACATAGACGTCCTTGACGTACAGGGTCGCCTTCTTGGCGTTCAGGTGATCGAGCACGCGCTGCAGCAAGCCCTGGTACTTGACCGGGTCATAGCGCTGGACATCGTCCTTCCACCAGATGGTCTCTTCGACCTCGGGCCACGCCACCGCGTAGGTGTCCTTGACGCGGCGACCGGTGCAATCCGGGTCCGTGTAGTAGACGAGCGGACCGCGCACGCCGAGCTTGGTCGGATACGCCTTTTGGGCGTTGCTCGGGCCGTCCTTTGCTACGCGGCCGCGATCGTTCTGGATGGCCTCGTGGAAGAGGTCCTCCTTGGAGAGGTCGTACTTGTAGGTGACCGTCTTGAGGCCGATAGCCTCGAGCTCGCTGCGGAAGTCCATTGGGGTCGGTTCTTCTTTGTCTGCGGCGGGGGGTCGTCAGGACCTTGGATGCCGCGTGATAAGGCGGAAATCGTAGACAGCAGCGCGCCCACGGGCAAGCCGACCGCGGTCTTTACGGCGTAGGAGCCCTGTCAACCGTGCTTCAGGCGCTGGCGGTACCACGCCATCGTGCGCACCAACCCCTCGCGCCACGGGACTTTAGGTTCGTAGCCCAGCAGCTGGCGCGCGCGCTCGATCGAGGCCAGGGAATCGCGCACATCGCCCGCGCGCTCGGGAGCGTGCAGGGCAGGGCGCTCAACGCCCGCCTCGCGGGCCATCGCCGCGTACAGGTCCAAGAGGCGAATCCGCTCGCCACAGCCGATGTTGACCACGGTCCCGGCCGGTACATCGCGCTGCAAGGCCAACAGATTGGCCTGCACCACGTTGTCGATGTAGGTCATGTCGCGCGTCTGCTCGCCATCGCCGTAGATGGTGGGCGTGCGGCCTTCGAGCAGCGCGCGCGCGAAGATGGCGATCACCCCGGTGTACGGGCTGTCGTCGACTTGGCGCGGCCCGAAGACATTGAAGTAGCGCAAGGCGACGGTCCGCAGGCCATGCAGGCGCGCGTAGACCTCCAGCAGTTGCTCGCCCGCGAGCTTGCCGCTGGCGTAGGGCGACAGCGGAGTCGGCCGCATGTCCTCGTGCTTGGGCAGCTCGGCGGTGTTGCCATAGGCAGCGCTGGACGCG
>CAIKQM010000528.1 GCA_903829565.1 uncultured Planctomycetota bacterium | reverse complement strand
CCAGACTCGATCCCACCAGAGCCGGCGCGGTCAGCCGCGTCTCGTCCTCGTGATGGTGGTCGTGACAGCTGCCGTTACCATTGCGAAAGGCGATCATCTGGAGGCTCCTTAAGCCACGAGTACGCCCTGCAGCTAGCTCCGGATTCAGGGCTCCGAGTTGGCCGCATCCCCGCGAGGGTCTCACGGATTTGTGCATCGACTGACGTTCAGGCAGCGAACACGCAATTGGCCCCGATTCGTGCAAATCGGTCAAGCATGTCCTTGATCCTCGCCACGAGCCGGGCCCAGACCCAGCTCATGCGCAGCCAACTCACTCCGCGTCAAGTCGCCTTGGCCATTGGTGTCAGCGAAGCGTCCCTGAAGCGCTGGTGCGATCGAGGCTTGTTGCCTTCGGTGCGCACGGTGGGCGGGCACCGTCGCCTGCCTATCCATGGGGTGCTGCAGTTCCTGCGCGACCGCGGCCAGATGGTGACGCGGCCGGAACTGCTAGGTTTGCCGCCCGCGACGGGTCATGGACCGATCGTGTACGACCGTGCGCGCGCCGAGATGCGCGCCGCGTTGGTGGCAGGGGACGAGGACGCCTTCCGTCGCCTAGGCTACGACCTGTGGCTGGGTGGCAATCGTCTCTGCGAGGTGATTGAGAAAGGCATCGCGCCGGCCTTCGCGGACCTGGGCCTGGATGTGAAGCACGGTCGCGTCGAGATCTTTGAAGAGCGGCGTGCGATCGAGATCTGCACGCGCTTCCTTCACGAGATGCGCCTGTTGTTGCCGCCGCCGGCCGCTGACGCGCCGCTGGCCATCGGCGGTACAGCCGATGGCGACCCGTACACCCTGCCCACGGCCATGGTGGAACTGGCACTGCGCGAAGCAGGTTGGCGTGCCGAAAGCTACGGCACTGGCCACCCGCTGCGCACACTCAAGGCGGCCATCGAGACGGTGCGTCCGCGCTTGTTCTGGCTGTCCATCTCGCACGTCAGCCAGCGCGAGACCTTTGTGCGCGACTTCCGCTTGCTGCACGACGCGGCGCTGTCGCGTGGTGTGGCCTTGGTCTTGGGCGGCCGCGGCGTGGATCACGACTTGCGCGGCCGGTTGACCTGGGCGTTCTGCGCCGACAGCCTGACGGGCATGGTGGACTTCGCGCATCGCTTGCGCGCCGCCTCGCTGCCTTCACAGATCTGAGCCTTTCGCGGCTCTGCTCAGTCCTTCTTGCGCTTGGCGATCTCGTCGGCGTGCAACAGCTCGACCGACAAGATGGTCACTTCAAACGTGACCGCTTGGCCTGCGAGCGGGTGGTTGGCATCCAACACGATCGCATCCGGCGAGATCTCAACGACCTTCATGTCGATGCTCTCGCCGTCGAGCTCGTGGCCTTCGTCGTCTTGCAATTGGACGGGCACGATGTCGCCCGGCACCACTTCCGCGTCTTCCGGGAACTCGCTGCGCGGCACCGCGACGATGGCATCGGGATCATGCGGACCGAACGCTTCGCCGGGGCCTAAGGCCACGACTTTGCTGGCGCCCACATCCATGCCGTCGAGCGCGCGCTCTAGAGCCGGAGGAATCTCTTCGTGGCCGTGGAGGTACTCCATCGGCTCGTCCGGCTCGGAGCGGTCGAACTCCTCGCCATCCGGACCGCGCATCACATAGTCCAAGCGGACCAAGGCGCCCGGCCGGATGTAGTTGCGAGTGCTCATGCGTCGGTCTTTTGGAAGACGAGCGTGGGCTGGAACATCTGCGGCGTGTCGCCGTTCTTCTTGTCGCGCGTCAAGTAGGTGTAGCCGTGCAGGCCCGCCTCGTAACGACGGTACAAGAGCGCCGATTCCTCGAAGGTGATGCGGTCCTCTTCCAAGGACTTCTCGACGCTGCGGCGCAGGTTGGCCAACAGGTCCGACTCGAAGTACTCGACGTACTCGAGCACATCTTGCACGCGTTCGCCGCGCAACACGTGTGTCAAGCGCGGGCGGCCACCATCGTCGAGGTCCACGTGCACCACGTTCGTGTCACCGAACAAGTTGTGCATGTCGCCCAAGATCTCTTGGTACGCGCCGACCAAGAAGAAGCCCAGGTAGTAGGGCTCATTGGTCTTCAGCGGGTGCAGCTCCAGCGTGCGCTTGACATCGCGCAGGTCGATGAAGCGATCCACCTTGCCGTCCGAGTCGCACGTGATGTCCGCGAGGATCGCACGGCGCGTCGGTTGCT
>CAIKQM010000527.1 GCA_903829565.1 uncultured Planctomycetota bacterium | reverse complement strand
CGGCCATGCCAGCGCAGGCAAGCGCACTGCGCGGATCCGCCTCAAGCGCGCGGCGGAAGGAGCTGATCGCCGCCATCAAGTGCTTGGTGGTGCCGCGATGCAACAGGTCATGGGCATGGCGCGCGTGGCGTTGCGATGCCTCGGTGTCGCGCGTCGCCGCCGGCTTAGGCAGCAACGCCAGTTCGCCGAGCTTGCGCCGCACACCGCGCACAATCGCGCGTCCGAGTCCCGCCTGCAGCTCCCACTCGTCGTCGCTGGTGTACTCGACGCGTTCGGAATGGCGCTCGGACTTGGCCTGGCCGCGCGTGTCCAAGTGCCACTCTGCAGCCGCAGCACCCACACTCAAGCGCAACTGGATCGTCAGGATGTGGTCGCACTCGTTGGTGTCGCGCGCCAGCTGCAGTCCCTTCACGCGTTCCAGTTCCGTGACCAGATCGCTGTGCAGACCGCTCGCCAAAGCATCTGCGTGCGAGCCGCGGCCGGCATCCAGCTCGACCGCACCCACATGCAGTCGACCGAGGTTGGTGACGCTGGCTGCTTCGCCACCTAACACACGGTCCGCGGCGGCCGAGAGGGCCGCGTGCGCGGTGCGTGCATCGGGAAAGCGTGCGGCCGGTTCGGGCGCCATGCATTGCAGCAAGAAGCCCTCCAGCGGAGCAGGCAAGCCCGGGCGCGCCTCGCTGGGGCGGCGCGGATTCGCCTCCAAGATCGCCATGTAGACCTCGGGAAAGCTGCGTCCCGCGAAGGGCAACAAGCCCGTCCACGCGTGGTACAGCACGGCTCCCAACGAGAACACATCGGTGGCCGTGGTGATGTCTTGGCCGCGCACTTGCTCGGGCGCCATGTACAACACCGTGCCCACCAGCATGCCCACTTGTGTGATGCGCACTTCGTCCTTGGCGCGCGCGATGCCGAAGTCGAGCAGCTTCACTCCGCCATCGGCCAGCACCATGATGTTGCCGGGCTTGAGATCGCGGTGAATCACGCCTTTTTCGTGCACATGTGCCAAGGCGCTCGACACCGCCAAAGCGATGCGCACGCCTTCTTCGATCCCGAGCATCTGCTCCTTCAGGATCTTGTCGAGCGTGCGCCCTTCGAGGTACTCCATCGCGATGTAGGAGGTCCCTTGGTCGCGCCCGTACTCGTATACGACGGCGATGTTTTCGTGCTTGAGGTTCGAGGCTTGGCGCGCCTCACGCAAGAAGCGATCGTCAGCAGCCGGATCGATCTCGACATGCGCGCGCAGGATCTTCAAAGCCACGGTGCGGCCCAACCGCGTGTCGACGGCGCGGTAGACCTCCGACTGCGGCCCGTCACCGAGCTTGTCGGTGGAGGGCTCGAACTCGAAGTGGGCGAAGCGCATGATGCATGCGATGCTAGTCTTGCGCGCGGCGCGCTTGCTACACCCGACCTTGGAAATCAGCGCAGCCGCGAAATCGTTACCCATGGCGCTCAAGAAGCACGACGACGAACCGGAAGCGCAGGCCGAGCTTGCGCCATTCGATGACGGGGACTTCCATTGCGTGTCCGCGCGGCTAGCGCGCGACCCGCAGTACAACGACCGGCGTTTGGTGCTGCGGCGCAAGCTGTTGTCGTTGACCAAGGTGCTGGTGGCGCGCGCCAAGGACGCGGGCGTGGGCTTGGATGCACGCTCCAGTCTGCACGCGCCCAGCGTCTTCAACGGCATGCAGGTCAAGCGCATCTGGGGCTACGCGATGCGCGACAAAGCGGCCAAGAAGAAGCTCAAGGCTACGCTCGGAGCCGACCTTGCCAAGGACTTGGACGCCGCCTATCGCAACGCGTACGTGTGCCTTGCGGTGGAAGGCGAAGCCATCGAGGTGTCGCTGCGCGTGCATGCTGATGCATGGTTCGATGGCACCAATCTGGTGAATCGCGTCAAGAAAGAAGGCGCCAAGCCGTGGCGCGATGAGCTGAATCAACTGGAGGGCTTTGTGCTGCGCCTCGCCGATTGGAAAGGCGAATGGGTCTGCGGCAAGCTCGATGTGCAACAGCTCGAACAGTTCCTCAAGTACTACAAGCCTGCCGAGCACGCCCTGATGGTCGAGCAGCGCGTGCCAGCAGTTCCCGGTTCGCGCACGCACTTGTACGCGCCGGATCTACCCGAACGTTTGGTGACACAAGCACTGCGCTTGGTGCCGCTGTATCGCTTCATGGCATGGTCGGATGAGTCCGATCACTTGTTCACGCGCTGAGCACAGGTGCTCGTCGACGCGGCTAGTCCACGCGCACGT
The DNA here is from genome assembly GCA_903829565.1 of uncultured Planctomycetota bacterium. GTDB lineage: Bacteria > Planctomycetota > UBA1135 > UBA1135 > SXXH01. The sequence continues at coordinate 729 of CAIKQM010000527.1, read as the reverse complement.
TGGCATCGGTCAACGGCGATCCGGAGCCATCACACAAGCGCAGCACCAGCCGCGGCGCCGGCCCCGCGGAGGCTAGCTTCCAGATCAAGCGGCTCTCGCCTGCGGGCAAGGTCAGCGGCAGGTACTCCTCGCGGCTACCGCGCGACCGTGTAGCCAGCTGTACCGTCTGCGTGCCCTCGGCTGTGGTGGTGCTGAGCCACACTTCATAGGGCGCATCGCAACTGATGGACAATAGCGCAGCCTGCGCGCGTTGGGACTCTACAAAGGTCCCCAAGTACAAGGTTGCTGGACCTTTGGCGGCAGGCAAGCCAGTGCGTGTCAAGTGTACTTCACGCCAGGCGAGTTGACTGCCCAGCGGGCGTCCGCGCAGGTCGAGTGTGCGGATGTCCAGCCAATCGCGCTCAAAAGCCTCGCGTGCGTTGTCGGCCAAGAAAGGTCCGCAAACGCGTACGCTCGTCAGTGACCGGCGCACGAACGGATTCGGCAGTGGCTCATGCATCGAGACCTCGTGCCACATCCCGCGCGTGACCCAGCTCTGCATCATCTCGCTGTACCAAGCCAGACCCTTCGCGCCCGCACGGGTGCCATGCGGCAAGCCATCATCTGGGTCCGGCACCAACGCATCGGGATACCCAGAGCGGTGCGCGAAAGCCCAGTCGACCAGATGCAGCCACTCGTGCAGTTCGATTTCACCATCGGGACGACTGGCGCTGCTCCAACTCAGGTGCG
>CAIKQM010000526.1 GCA_903829565.1 uncultured Planctomycetota bacterium | reverse complement strand
CTCGGATACACCCCAATCGTCGCACAGCGTGCGCACTTGGTCGCAACGACCGTCTCCGTCGGTGTCAAGTAATTCAGACAGCTCCGTGCGCTGCAAGACAAACACGCGTTCGCCTACGGTCGCAAGCCCCATCCCCTCCCACAGTCCCTCGGCGTACAGCGTCGCACGCACGGCGCTGGGGTCGTCGGCCAGCACGCCATCCACACGCCACACTTGCCCGCGCCGCGTCGAGACCATCAGCCCGCCGTCGGGCAGAAAGCCCATGCCCCCCACCTCCATGACGCACTCCTCAGGCAAAGGGAAGTGCTCGACCGTGTAGTAACGGGCTTCGAGTTGCGGGTCTTGTGCAGCCAGGCCGAGGACAAGCGAAGGCAGGTACATAGTCACGGGCATTCCTCCGCGAGAGCTTGTGCGGCCGCAGCGTTGACAACCGCCAAGGGATAGGTCTCCACGGCTACCAAGCGCGGGCGAGTAGAGCTCACACGCACCGGCACTCGCAGTGCACCGTCTCGCACGCTCAGCAACTCATCTGCATCGCAGCCACGCACGACAAGCATCTCCCCCGAGGCATCTGCTGCCTCAGACACGCGTGTCAAGCAACCGTGACGACGCATGTCCACGGCAGAACGAGCTTGGGAACTGGACACGAGCAGCGAGATCTGCACAGGTTGACTGGCCTCAAGCCACAAGCGCCGCACAAAACCGGCGCCAGCACTCACGCTGCAGCTGGCGACTGTTTCCGTAACCGTCGCCATGTGGAAGCCGCGCTCATCCTGCAAGCGATAGACGAGCTTGGGGTGGGCACCATCTACATGCGTGCTGGCCAGTTCGGCACGCAAGACCGAGCTGCTGCCTTCCGTTCCAACGGCCAGCCATACACCCGCGCTCAGATCGCGCAAGCTGACGATGCGACCCAGAGGACGCAGCGCATCTCCGCCGCGGTTTTCCCAGTCGCGGCGGTCCACGAACGCGCCACGCCGAACAGCCACCAGACGCACTTCCGCAGCGTCGTACTCAAAGCTGAGGCCTGAGGGATCGCCTAACAACAAACCGCGCACGCGCAGCGCTGCATGACCTTCGATAGCGGGCAACTTGCCGCGTACAGCAAGGGGCTTGTCCAAGAGCGGCAGCTCGGTCCCACGCGCCACAGGTGCACGCGCGCTCTCCGGAGCGAAGCTGAGCACATACTCCGCCAGCAAGGCACGTTCTTCGGGCTTGAGTGCCGCTTCAAAGGCCGGCATCTGCGAGCCCGGGATGCCGTAGGCGATCGTCTTGGACAAGGCTTCCTTCGTGTTCCCGAAGGAGAAGCCGCCGTCCTTGAAGCTGCGTGCGGGACGATCCAGCTTGGTGGTGCCTTGCCCGTCGCCGGAGACGCCATGGCACTGCACGCAATGCACGCTGTACAGCCGCTGCGCGTCGCTGTTCGCCATCGCGGGCGCCTGTGCCAAGACGGACACAACGAGCACGCCTGCCAGGCGCGCCCACCTCATTGCGGGGAGAGGGAGCATGGTGCGAGACTAACACCGCCACCCTTGCTGCGCCTAGACCACATCCCAAGCAGATCCTTACACGCTGGGTGGAGCTGTAGGCACGACTTCGATGCAGACCTGAGGGACAGGATCCTCGCCCTACCTCGGCGCCAATGCCACCTAGCCGGAGCTCATAGACCGAGGTCTTGCAGCAGACGTTGCGCCTGCGGATGGTCGTAGGCGCGCAGAGTACGCGTCACTAGCTCGCGCACAACGCCACGCTCGTCATGAGCCATGGGCGCCAATTCGGCAATCAACTCACTGCGCCGTGTGCGGTGCTGGGCATACTCGCCG